>SKIM01000212.1 GCA_007116445.1 Natronohydrobacter sp. | reverse complement strand
CTGAACATGGACGAATTCGCCATGGGCTCGTCCAATGAAACCTCGGTCTACGGGCCCGCTGTGAACCCGTGGAAAACGGACGGGCGCGATCTGACGCCGGGCGGCTCTTCGGGCGGATCAGCCGCGGCGATTGCGGCGGACCTCTGCCTTGCGGCGACCGGCACGGACACCGGCGGGTCAATCCGACAGCCTGCGGCTTTCACCGGCACTGTGGGGATCAAGCCCACCTATGGGCGATGCTCGCGTTGGGGGATTGTGGCCTTTGCCTCAAGCCTCGATCAAGCCGGGCCGATGACCAAGACCGTGCGCGATGCGGCGATCATGCTGGAAGCCATGTGCGGCCATGACCCGAAGGATTCGACCAGTGCCGATCTGCCCGTGCCCGATTTCGAGGCGATGCTGACCGGGGACATTCGCGGCACCAAGATTGGTATCCCGCGTGAATACCGCATGGACGGCATGCCCGCCGAGATCGAGGCGCTCTGGGCGCGCGGGGCAGAAATGCTGCGCGACGCGGGCGCGGAAATCGTCGACATCTCGCTGCCGCACACGAAATACGCGCTGCCGGCCTATTATGTGATTGCACCTGCCGAAGCGTCCTCGAACCTTGCGCGCTATGACGGGGTGCGGTTTGGCCACCGCGCCAAGCTCGCGCCGGGCGATGGCATCACGCAGATGTATGAAAAAACCCGCGCCGAAGGCTTCGGGCCGGAAGTGCAGCGTCGGGTGATGGTCGGCACCTATGTGCTCTCGGCTGGGTTTTATGACGCCTATTACAATCGCGCGCGCAAGGTCCGTTCGCTGATCAAGCGCGATTTCGACGCGGCCTTTGCCGCCGGGATCGACGCGATTCTGACGCCTGCCACCCCGTCGAGCGCTTTCGCGCTTGGCGAAATGGTGGATGCGGACCCAGTGCAGATGTATCTCAATGACGTGTTCACAGTGACAGTGAACCTGGCCGGGCTGCCGGGGGTTGCCGTGCCTGCAGGGCTGGATGCCAAAGGGTTGCCGCTGGGGCTGCAACTGATCGGGCGGCCCTGGGAAGAAGGCGCATTGCTCAATACAGCACAGGTTCTTGAAACCGCAGCGGGCTTTGTTTCCAAACCTGAAAAATGGTGGTAGGGTCACGAAAATAGCCTGAGGCCGAGAGTTGACCATGCGCTTTTTCTATGCCCTGACCGTGGCGGGAGCAGCCTGTGCGGCGCTCGTGGCCTGCGACAGTTCCGCCCCTTATTCCAATGCCATCGACACTCAGATGCGGGGTGTGGGGTTCAGCGATTATTCGCAATATTTGCGGGCGCAGGAAGAACTTGCGCGGATCCGGCGGGCGGAAGCCGCGCAGGCCGCCCGTGTGCCCACTCCGCCCGGCGCACCGCAATATGGCGGTGCTGCGACGCCGCCCGCCAGCATCGGGCAGGAAGCGGTCGCCGCTGTGCGCGCCCGGACACAGAGCACCGCCCCCGCCCAGCCGCTGACCCCCGCGCCGACGCAAGCGGCGCAACCGCAGACCGCAGCCCCAGCGCCAAGGGCGGCCGGGGTCAGCGAGCAGCAATTCACGCCGCAACCGTTTGGGACGCCGCAGCAAAATCAGCTTGTTCAGCGCGATGTGGTCCCGCAAGTGCGCATCTCGCAGGCCGAATTGACGCAGGGCGAGAATGTCCCCAATCTGTTCGTCTATGCCCTGTCCACGCAGCATAATGTCGGTCAGGCACGCTATGAACGCACCCATCCGCTGCGCTGGCGGCGTTGGGAATCGGCTTGTGCGCAATTCCCAAGTCAGGATCTGGCACAGGAGGCGTTTCTGGCAGCGGGTGGCCCGGAGCGTGACCCCAACCACATGGATCCCGATGGCGACGGCTTTGCCTGTTGGTGGGATCCAGCCCCCTTCCGTCAGGCGGCGCGGACTGCGCGCGCGCGCGAGTAAAGCCTCGTCTTGCAGCCGATCTGGTATCCCAGCCCGAATTTCGGCCCGCGTCGTGGCGGGCTGACGCCTTCGCTGATCGTGATTCATTACACTGGCATGCGTGGCGCGCCCGATGCCCTGGCGCGCTTGTGCGACCCGGCGGCCGAAGTCTCGGCGCACTATGTCATAGGAACGGATGGCCAGCTCTGGCAGCTTGTCGCCGAAGAGATGCGCGCCTGGCATGCCGGGGCAGGTGCCTGGTGCGGGATGGGGGATATCAATTCCCGCTCTATCGGCATCGAGCTGGTCAATTCCGGTGCGCAGCCTTTCCCCGAGCCGCAGATGCAGAGGCTAGAGACGTTGCTGCGCGCAGTGATGGCGCGCTATGCGATTCCGGTGTCGCAGGTGATCGGCCATTCCGACATGGCCCCCGAGCGCAAGGAAGATCCCGGCCCGCGTTTCGATTGGCAACGCTTAGCACGGCAGGGGCTGGGGCTTTGGCCCGAAGGGCTGGCCGATGAGCGCCCGTTGGCGCAGAGCTGCGCCGAAATCGGTTTTCCACAGGCCGCGCCCGACAAGCTTCTGCAGGCGTTCCGCTTTCGCTTCTACGCGACAGGGCAGGGGCCGGAGACAGTGCAGGACCGCCGCCGTGCAGCGGCAGTGGCAGCAGGCTTCCGCGCCTCTCAGCGCAGGTGACGCAAGGCGCGTGACAGGTCGTCATAAAGTGTCGCGCGCTCCTCGGGGCTGAGGAAACTGCCCAACTCGACCGTGCGGCCACTGCCTTCAAGTGTCAGATAATTTTCGACCAGTGCGCCTTTTTCCGTCAGGCAGAGCCGCACCCAATAGGGGTTGGCATCCCATGTCTGTGGGGGGGCGCGTGGGTTGGTGCGGGTGATTTCGATCCGCTCGCGGGTCAGGCGCAGATCTTCGCGCAGCGCCATGCGTTCGCGGCTGTTGCGCATTAGCGCATACCACAGCGCCCAGAGCGCCAGCCCCGCGAAGGGCAGCAGGCCCCACAGGACAGGCGTGCCCAGAACCCCGATCAGCGGCAGCGCAAGAAAGCCTGCGCTGATCAGGATCACGCGTGCGAAGCCGACCGGACCCATCGATAGGTTCGGGGTGAGCGAAAGGTGATACTCGGCCCCGTCCTGGCGGGCCAAGACAAAGGCCCCGGGCGTGTTGCCCGGGGCCTGAGGTGTGACTGTCCAATAAGCGGGCATGGTTTATGCCAGTCTCATGTCAGTGCGCAGGCTGCTTGTCCCAGTCCTCGCGCTTGGGCAGCTGCTCGAACGTATGCTCGGGCGGCGGCGAGGGCAGGGTCCATTCCAATGTATCAGCATGCTCGTTCCAGTAGTTCTTCTCGGTCACCCGCGCGCCATAGCGCAGCGTGTAGAAGACGATCCCGATGAAGAACAGGAAGGACGCAAAGCTGATAAACGCGCCGATCGAGCTGATATAGTTCCAGAGCGCATAGGCTTCCGGGTAGTCGATGTAGCGCCGTGGCATGCCCTGACGGCCCAGGAAATGCTGCGGGAAGAAGGTGATATTCGCACCTATGAACATCATCCAGAAATGCAGCTTGCCGGCCCATTCCGGGTACTGACGCCCCGACATCTTGCCCATCCAGTAGTAGATGCCGGCAAATAGTGCGAAGACAGCCCCGAGAGACATCACATAATGGAAATGCGCCACCACATAGTAGGTGTCATGATAGATCCGGTCGATGGGCGCCTGGCTGAGCACGATGCCGGTCACGCCGCCCACAGTGAACAGGAACAGGAAGCCGAAGGCCCAGAGCATCGGTGTCTCGAAGCTGACGGAGCCTTTCCACATTGTCGCGATCCAGCTGAAGATCTTGATGCCTGTCGGCACTGCGATCGTCATGGTGGCGAGCATGAAATAGGTCTGCTGGGTCAGTGACATGCCAACTGTGTACATGTGATGCGCCCAGACAATGAAGCCCAGTGCTGCAATCGCGATCATCGCCCAGACCATCGGCAGATACCCAAAGACCGGCTTGCGCGAGAAGGTCGCGATGATGTGGCTGATGATACCGAAGCCGGGCAGAATGATGATATACACTTCCGGGTGGCCAAAGAACCACAGGATATGCTGATAGAGCACCGGGTCGCCCCCACCGGCGGGATCAAAGAAGGTTGTCCCGAAGTTGCGGTCGGTCAGCAGCATGGTGATCGCACCGGCCAGAACCGGCAGCGCCAGAAGGATCATCCACGCCGTGATGAAGACCGACCACGCAAAGAGCGGCACCTTGAAGAGCGTCATGCCGGGCGCGCGCATGTTCAGGAAGGTGGTGATGATATTGATCGCACCGAGGATCGACGACGCGCCGGATACATGCACCGCGAAGATCGCAAGATCGAGCGAGAAGCCGGCTTCGCGTGTCGATAGCGGCGGGTAGAGCACCCAGCCCACGCCCGAGCCCATTTGTCCATTGCCCCCCGGCGCCAGAACCGAGGCCACGGCCAGCGCCGAACCTGCGACGAACAGCCAGTAGCTGAGGTTGTTGAGACGCGGAAACGCCATGTCCGGCGCACCGATATGCAGCGGCATGAAGTAATTGCCGAAACCACCGAACAGTGCCGGGATCAGCACGAAGAACATCATCAGGATGCCGTGGGCCGTGACCAGCACGTTCCAGATATGGCCGTTGGGCGTGCACTCTTCCTGTGCGCGCAGGCTCGCGCCTTCCATGCACATGTATTGAACGCCCGGTTCCATCAGCTCCAGTCGCATATAGACCGAAAAGGCCACTGCGATGAAGCCGACGATACCCGCCGTGAAAAGGTAAAGGATCCCGATATCCTTGTGGTTCGTGGACATGAACCAGCGGGTGAAGAAGGACCGCGTGTCCTCGTGCCCGTGATCATGGGTGGCTGCGTCTGCCATTGGCTACTCCAGTTCCCGGTTCCCGTTGCGGTTGGCGCAACATGATTTTGTCGTCCCGCGCAAGTTGCGCCAAAGACGGTTTTTCCCGCTAACACCCCGACGAGATCGCGCAATGGTGTTCGACGGCATACTATGCTTTTAGAATGTGTCTTTTGACAGAGCAATCCTTGAGTCGCCGCACGCCCGGTTTTTTTGACTCAGATCAAAGGGGTTGCCGCCTTGTTCGCGCCGGATTGCAGGTGAAAACCAGTGCGCTTACCGGGCGTGGTCAAAAACCGTTGCAAACTGACGCTGGAGTGCCAGATCGACATCCTCCATTGTCACAGGCAGGCCCAGATCAACCAGTGATGTGACCCCATAATCGTGCAGGCCGCAGGGAATGATACCCTCGAAATGGCTCAGATCCGGCTCCACATTGATCGACAGGCCATGAAAACTGATCCAGCGCCGCAATTTGATGCCGATCGCCGCGATTTTTTCCTCGCAGGCGGTGCCATCGGGGCGGGCGGGTTTTTCCGGGCGCGTCACCCAGACGCCGACGCGACCTGACCGCCGTGCACCGGTGACCCCGAACTCGGCCAGCGTCGCGATCACCCAGGCCTCCATCTGATGCACGAAACAGCGCACATCGCGTCCGCGCTTGTTCAGGTCCAGCATCGCATAGACCACGCGCTGACCGGGGCCGTGATAGGTGTATTGACCACCGCGCCCGGCCACATGCACTGGAAAGCGGTCCGGCGCCGTCAGATCCGCGGGATCGGCACTGGTCCCGGCCGTATAGAGCGGCGGATGCTCCAGCAGCCAGATGGTTTCAGGGGCCGTGCCTGCCGCGATCTCGGCCACACGCGCTTCCATTGCAGCGAGCGTTGCCGTGTAATCTGACAGGCCCGGCAGTATCTGCCATTCCGGCGCAGCAAGCTTGGGGGCATGGGGAACAGTCATCGGTCAGGCGCCTTCTTTTCGGCCAGCAAACCGGCCATGCGGATGGCGTGCATATAGCGCCGGCTGACGGGGATTGTCACGCCTGCACCCATATCGAGCATGGCGCCATCCCCGCGTCGGGTCACGCGCTGGACTTCTGCGCGGGCGACCCAATGCGAGCGATGCACCTGCAGCCCGTCGATGGGCTGCGTCTCGCGGATCGCATCGGCCAGACGCATGAGAACCAACTCACGTCCTGCGCGCGTGATAACCTCTACATAATGATCCGTCGCCGAGAGCGCGACCAGCGCCCCGCGCTTTTCCAGCGGCAGGCGATCCAGCAAGGGCGGGGTTTGCGACGCAGTGCCAGCTTTGGGCCGCAGATCGCGCAGCACCACGATGACACCCGACACAAGAAAGGCCCCGAGCAGGCTTTGTGCGCCGAGATGTTCCAACATGCCCTCACCGCCGAAAAACGGCAGGTTCCAGATCCAGAGAAATAGCACCACCATGGCTCCGAGCGCGCAGGCATCCCGCATCAGGCGCAACACCGCGCCCTGCTGCGCGGGCCAGCGGTCAAGCGCGAGCAGGCACAGCGCGCTGCCCAGCCCATAGGTGCCGAAGACCACGCCAGCCCAGTAGAGCAGGCGCGAGGCGAGGGCCAACGTCTCGAACGTGCCGAATGGCCCCGAAATTCCCAGAATCACAGCGATCCCTGCCTGCGTCGCGAGGACGATGGGCGCACTCAGATGCGCCCGCAACTCGCGCATCGCCAATGACGAGGGCCTGCTGATCACGACGGTTCTCCTGTCACTCGCGTATCCTGACTTGTGTTCGGCCACAGGGATGGGCAGGGCTCTGGCGCGATTTAGCACAGGGCCATGTGTAGCGCAAAGCGGCGGCACCGGGCGCAGACCAAATGACAGGACAAAAGAAATGACCCTCGATCCCATCCTCATGTCGACCCCGATCATTCAGGCGCACACTCTGGCGGCATGTGTCGCCTTCGTGCTTGGCCCCATCGCCCTGTTGCGCCGCAGTCGGGACCGGATCCACCGGCTGGCAGGCTATGGCTGGGTCATTGCGATGGCGCTCACCGCGCTCACGGCACTTGGCATTTTCGAGCTGCGCGTGATCGGTCCCTTGTCGCCGATCCACGGGCTGAGCGGATTGGTCGCCGTCATGCTCTGGCTCGGGTTGCGCGACATTCGCGCAGGCCGGGTCGTGGCGCATGGGCGGCGCATGGTGCAGCTGCATATCTGGACGATGGGGATCGCCGGGCTGTTCACCCTGTTGCCGGGACGTCGGATGTCGCAGGTTCTGCTGAGCGAGACAGGCTGGCCTGGTTTCGCGGCCGCAGCGCTGATCTTCGCGCTGGGTGCAGGGATTATGTGGCGCGCGCAGCCGCGCCTGCCATCGCGCGCCGACAGCCGGACCGGGCGCAATTTTCCCCTTTTCAAGCGTGGATCACTCCGCTAAAAGCGCGCGTATCTGGCGCGTGCGGTCGTGGCGGAATTGGTAGACGCGCAGCGTTGAGGTCGCTGTGGGGTAACTCCCGTGGAAGTTCGAGTCTTCTCGACCGCACCAGCCAGACAAGAGGCGCATTCAGCGCGCCGTGCCCGAAACGGGCAGCGGAGAATCTCCTTAAAATGTCGGGAATTCGGTCGAGTGTGCCGAAAAAGCGGCCATATGCAGCAAAAACGGTCGTAATCTTGCCCGAGACTATTTCCTGCGACTTATAGCTTGCAATGCGCGGGTCGCTTGGTTTTATTTGATCCAATCTAAAGAGCGGAAGACCGCCGAGACTCGGGGAGATGATTTTGGTCGCAGCACAGGGCAATGGCGATTTCGTCGTATTCGACGGTGTTCAGAAAAGTTACGACGGGGAAACATTGGTCGTCAAAGACCTGAACCTGTCCGTGGCGCGCGGGGAATTCCTGACCATGCTCGGCCCGTCAGGGTCTGGCAAAACCACCTGCCTGATGATGCTTGCCGGGTTTGAAACGGCCACCAGCGGCGAGATCATGCTTGACGGCAAGCCGATCAACACTGTGCCACCGCACAAGCGCGGCATCGGGATGGTGTTCCAGAATTACGCGCTTTTTCCGCATATGACAGTGGGCGAGAACCTGGCCTTTCCGCTGGAAGTCCGGGGTCTGGGCAAGGCGGATCGCGAGAAGAAAGTGAAGCGCGCGCTCGACATGGTGCAGATGGGCGCGTTTATCAATCGTCGCCCCGCGCAGCTTTCGGGTGGGCAGCAGCAGCGCATCGCACTGGCCCGCGCGCTGGTCTTCGAGCCGGAACTGGTCTTGATGGATGAGCCGCTCGGCGCGCTCGACAAGCAGTTGCGCGAGACGATGCAGTTTGAAATCACGCGGCTGGCGCATGATCTGGGCATCACCACAGTCTATGTGACGCATGATCAGACCGAAGCGTTGACCATGTCCGATAATGTCGCCGTGTTTCAGGATGGCCGGATCCAGCAGCTCGCCCCGCCCGATGTGCTGTATGAAGAGCCGAAAAACAGTTTCGTGGCCCAGTTCATCGGCGAAAACAACACGCTCGACGGTGTGGTGAAAGAAATCAAGGACCAGACCTGTGTGGTGCAGCTGGATGGCGGCGAGCTGATCGACGCGAAACCCGTGAATGTCACCAAGGCGGGGGAGCGCACGCGCGTTTCGATCCGGCCTGAGCGTGTCGAAGCCAACAAGGAGCGGCTTGATCCGCAGGCGCATCTGATCCGCGCCGAAGTGATGGAATTCATCTATATGGGCGATGTCTTCCGCACGCGGCTCAAGGTCGCCGGAAACGAGAATTTCATCATGAAAACCCGTAACGCACCTGATCAGGTGCGCCACAAGCCGGGCAGCGTGATCGAGATCGGCTGGTTGCCGAATGACTGCCGAGCACTTGATTGCCCTGCGTGACAACCGGCGATCGTTGCGGACTGTCTGAGGGGCAGGACCGAAGTGAGAGACTGCGCGAAAGACGCAGTCAAATCCAACCTAGGAGGTTATGAATGTCAACCAAACTGAAACTCGTTGCTCTGAGTTCCGCTGCCAGCATCTTGGCACTGAGCGCGGCTGCCAATGATCCGGTCTCGCTGACCGTGGTGTCATGGGGCGGCGCCTATACCGCCAGCCAGCAGCGCGCCTATCATGAGCCCTTCATGGAACTGAACCCGCATGTGACGATCATCAATGACGATGGATCGGCCAATGCGCTGGCCAGTCTGCGCGCACAGGCGCAAGCGGGCAATGTGACCTGGGATCTGGTCGACATGCTGCCATCGGACGCGCAGCTGGCCTGCGACGAGGGCAT
>SKIM01000159.1 GCA_007116445.1 Natronohydrobacter sp. | reverse complement strand
GAAGCCAGCCCGTTGACCTGATCGATCGGGTCAGCCTGTCGATCCGACCGGGGCGGACGCTGGCATTGGTCGGTGAATCGGGCTGCGGGAAATCCGTGACCTCGCTGGCGACGATGGGGCTTTTGCCGCGCAAGGCGGCGACAGTGACCCATGGTCAGGTTCTGTTCCGGGGCGAAAACCTGATCGACAAGACCACGACACAGATGGAAGCGCTGCGCGGCAATCGCATGGCGATGATCTTTCAGGAGCCGATGACCTCGCTCAACCCGGTGTTCACCATCGGCGATCAGGTGGCCGAGGCGGTGCGCCGTCATCGCAACTGCACACAGGCCGAGGCCCGCGCCCGCGCGCTGGAGATGTTCGAGCTGGTGCGCATGCCTGCGGCGGCCAAGCGGCTTGACGATTATCCCCATCAGCTTTCGGGGGGCATGCGTCAGCGGGTGATGATTGCCATGGCGCTGGCCAATGACCCGGAATTGCTGATCGCGGATGAGCCTACCACAGCGCTGGATGTCACCATTCAGGCACAGATTCTTGAACTGATGCGCGACCTGTTGAAGGAAACGGGCGCCGCGATGCTGATGATCACGCATGATCTGGGCGTTGTTGCCGAAATCGCTGATGATGTGGCGGTGATGTATGCGGGCAGGGTGGTCGAATCCGGCTCGGTCGATGCAATCTTCAATGACCCGCAGCACCCCTATACGCTGGGTCTGATGGGCTCAATGCCCGCGCTCGCCGGGCGGGTGCAGGGCGCGTCGCGGCTGATGACCATCCCCGGATCGGTGCCGGTCCCGGAGGCCATGCCGCCCGGCTGCCGTTTCGCGACGCGTTGCCCCTTCGTGTCGAGCGAATGCGATGCTGCGCGCCCGTCCGAGCGCGAGGTCGTGCCCGGCCATCGCGTGGCTTGCATCAAGGCGCCACTGGAAACCCATTTCGCCCAAGGTGCCGCATGAGCGACGTTATCCTGAGCACGCATGAGCTGCACAAGCGCTTCACCTCAAGCCGGGGCGTCCTGGGCGCGCCCTCGCATATTTACGCGGTCAACGGCGTATCGCTATCGATCAGGCGCGGCGAAACCTTCGCTATCGTGGGCGAATCCGGCTGTGGCAAATCCACGCTGGCGCGGCTCTTGCTGCGTCTCCTGGACCCGAGCGAGGGGCAGGTGATCTATGAAGGTCAGGATCTGACCGCGCTGCCCGCTGCCGAGATGCGCAAGCTGCGCGCGCAGATGCAGTTCATCTTTCAGGATCCGTTCTCGTCGCTCAACCCGCGCATGACTGTCGAGAGCATCGTCGGCGAGCCGCTTCTGGTGCATGGCACCCTGTCGCGCAAGGAGCGCCGCGAGAAGGTCGCGGATCTGTTGCGCAAGGTCGGGCTGCGGCCTGATCATGCGGATCGTTTCCCGCATGAATTTTCCGGCGGGCAGCGCCAGCGGATTTGCGTGGCGCGTGCGCTGGCCTCGGGGCCCAAGCTGCTGATCGGGGATGAACCTGTCTCGGCGCTTGATGTGTCGGTGCAGGCGCAGATCGTCAATCTGCTCGAAGACCTGAAGGAAGATTTCGGCCTGACGCTGATCATCATCGCGCATGATCTGTCGGTGATCCGGCATATGGCCGACCGTGTGGCCGTGATGTATCTGGGCGAAGTGGTGGAACTCGCCGCGACCGAGGCGCTTTATACCACCCCGCGCCACCCCTATACGCGGGCGCTGCTGACGGCCATTCCGGTGCCCATGCCCGGCGCGCGGGGCCAGATCGCAGCGCTGGGGGGCGATATTCCGTCGCCCGCCAACCCGCCTGCGGGCTGCAAGTTTCACACCCGCTGCCCCTATGCGACCGAGATCTGCAAGACCACGCGCCCGGTGCTTGAGAATGCCGAGGCGCATCAGACCGCCTGTCACCATTGGCGCAGTTTGCCGCCACTGGGGACAGATGCCGCTGTCACGGCTCCGCGCAGTGCAGCAACCGAGGCGCGCTTTGCCCTCTATCGTGACGCGGCCAGCAAGACCGCGGGACATTCAAAGTAACCAGACGGGAGAACAAGATGAAAGCTACCACCCTCATGATGACCTTGCTCGGCACTGTTGCCATTGGCAGCATGGCCGCAGCTGCGGATATCCGCATCGGTCTGAACGAAGACCCGGATTCGCTCGATCCGGCGCAGTCGCGGACTTTCGTGTCCTCGCTGGTTTATGAATCGCTCTGCGACCGATTGTTCAACACCAATACTGATATGGAAATCATCCCCGAGCTTGCGACCGAATGGGAATTCTCCGAGGATGGTCTGTCGCTGGTCATCCAGCTGCGCGAAGGTGTGACCCATCATGACGGCACGCCCTTCAATGCGGAAAGCGCCATGCGGGTGCTTGAGCGCAACCAGACCCTGCCGACATCCAACCGGCGCGGCGAGCTGTCCTCGATCGTGGGGATGGAGACCACGGGCGAGCATGAGCTGACGCTGACGCTTGGCGCGCCTGACGTGACGCTGATCGCGCAGCTTGCCCATCACGCAGGCCGCATGTATTCGCCTGACGCGGCGGCGGCGGCAGATGAAGCGGGCCGCACCTTTGGCGCGAACCCGGTCTGCACCGGGGCCTATAAATTTGCGCAGCGGGTTGAGGGCGACCGTATCGTTCTGGAGCGGTTCGAGGATCACTGGGACGCCGAGAACTACCATTTCGACCGCGTGATCTATCAGCCGATCCCCGATACGACCGTGCGTCTGGCCAATGTCCGCTCGGGCGATCTGGATATCAGCGAGCGCACCGCGCCGTCCGATGTGCCGCAGATCCGCAATGATGATCGCCTGCAGCTCTTTGAAGTTCCGAATATCGGCTATCAGGGCATCACCATCAATGTCGGCAACGGCCCGCGCTCCGAAGGCCCTCTGGGCAGTGACGCGCGCGTCCGGCAGGCGCTGTCGCTCTCGATTGATCGCGAGGCGCTCAATCAGGTCGTCTTTGAAGGGCAGTATGTGGTCGGCAATCAATGGGCCGCCCCCGGCACCACCTGGTATGACGAACGCGACCCGGTTCCCGCACGCGACGTGGAGCGCGCGCGCGAATTGCTGGCAGAAGCCGGGGTTGAAACGCCCCTGCGTATCGAGATGCAGACCGGCAATAACCCCGTTGCCATGCAGCAAGGTCAGGTGATCCAGGCGATGGCGGCGGAAGCCGGCTTCGAGATCTCGCTGCGCGCGACCGAGTTCGCAACGCTTCTGTCGGAAAATGCGGCGGGCAATTTCGACATGTCGCAGCAGGGCTGGTCCGGCCGGATCGACCCGGATGCGAATATCCATCCTTTCGTGAGCTGCGAGGGCGCGAATAACGACAAGAAATACTGCAACGAAGAGATCGACCGAATCCTGCAGGAAGCCCGCACTTTGCCCGACTTCGAATCCCGCAAGGCGCTCTATGACCAGTCCCGCGAGATTCTCGCGGAAGATATGCCGCTGATCTATCTCTATCACATCGTGTATTTCTACACGCTGCGGCAGGGGATCGAAGGGTTTGAACCCTATGCTGACGGCATCATTCGTCTGCGTGGTGTGACGGGCTGATCCGTTCGTGACCAACCTCCCCGCCTGCGCAGAGTGCAGGCGGGGGGATCTCGCTGAAGGAGTGCTGTCATGCTGCGCTACATCACCAACCGGGTTCTGGTTGCAATCCCGACGCTGCTGCTGGTGTCGATCTTCGTGTTCATGCTGCAAAAGCTCTTGCCGGGCGATCCGATCCTCGTGCTCGCGGGCGAAGATCGCGACCCCGAGACGATCGCCATGTTGCGCGAGCTTTACCGGATGAATGATCCGCTGATCATGCAGTATCTCTACTGGCTGGGCGATGTGATGCGCGGGGATCTGGGGATCTCGCTGCGCACCGGGCTGCCCGTGACAGAGCTGATCGTCCAAAAACTGCCAGTGACGCTGCAACTTGCGGTGATGTCGCTGACTTTTGCCCTTCTGATTGGCGTGCCCGCGGGTGTGATGTCAGCCGTCAAAAAAGGCACATTCTGGGATTATCTGGCGAATTTCATTGCGCTTTCGGGGCTGTCTGTGCCGAATTTCTGGCTGGGGATCATGCTGATCCTTCTGATTTCGGTCAATCTGGGCTGGCTTCCGGCCTCGGGCTATGAATCGCCCTGGGTGGACCCGGTGCGCAGCTTCCAGACGATGCTCATGCCTTCGATCGTGCTGGGCACGGCGCTGGCCGCGACATTGATGCGGCACACGCGCTCGTCCATGCTGGGCGTGTTGCAGGCCGATTATGTGCGCACCGCACGCGCCAAGGGGCTACGCGAAAAGACCGTCATCCGCTATCACGCGTTTCGCAACGCGCTTTTGCCCATCATCACGCTCTCGGCGGTGATGTTTGGCGAATTGCTGGCCGGTGCCGTTCTGACCGAACAGATTTTCACGATTCCCGGCTTCGGCAAGATGATCGTCGATGCGGTGTTCAATCGTGACTATGCCGTGGTGCAAGGTGTCGTGCTGGTCACGGCAACCGGGTTCATCGTGATCAACCTGTTGGCGGATATTCTCTATGTCCTGCTCAACCCGCGCATGAGGGCCAATCTATGACGGATGCCAGCCTGATGCCCGCCGCCGGTGCGACCGCATTGGCGCCGCGCAAGCCCAACCGAACCTGGACGAAGCTGAAGAAAAACCGCAGCGCAATGGTCGGCGGTGTGGTGGTGGTGCTGTTCGTGCTGATCGCGATCCTCGCGCCAGTGCTGCCCATCCCCAGCCCGAGTGCGACGGATTGGGGCAAGATCCGTCTCGCGCCATCGGCCGAGCACTGGATGGGAACCGATGAGATTGGCCGCGATATCCTGTCACGCATGATCTGGGGCGCGCGCGCGTCGCTGATGGCGGGGGTGATCTCGGTGATGATCGCGGTGATGATCGGTGTGCCGCTGGGGGTGCTGGCAGGTTATTTCGGTGGCTGGACCGACCAGATCATTGCACGCGCCACGGACGCGCTGCTGGCCATGCCTTTCCTGATCCTCGCAATTGCGCTGGCGGCCTTTCTGGGGCCAAGCCTGACCAATGCCATGATCGCGATTGGCCTGTCCGCGGTGCCGATCTTCATCCGCCTGACGCGTGGGCAGGTGCTGTCGGTCAAGACCGAAGACTATGTCGAAGGCGCGCGCGCCATCGGGCTTGGGCATCTGCGGATCATGTCGCATTACATCCTGCCCAATGTCTTTCCGCCCATTCTGGTGCAGGCGACGCTGACAATCGCGACGGCGATCATTGCAGAAGCCTCGCTGTCCTTCCTGGGTCTGGGCCAGCAGCCGCCCTTGCCAAGCTGGGGGTCGATGCTGGCCACTGCGCGCAACTTCCTGTCGCAGGCGCCGTGGATGGCGCTCTGGCCGGGGGCGGCGATCTTCATGGTGGTGATGGGGTTCAACCTGCTCGGCGACGGGCTGCGCGACGCGCTTGATCCGAAGGAAACGTGATGTCTGCAGCGATTGCCTCAACCCATCATCTCGCCACCGAAGCGGGCGCACAGATCCTGCGCGACGGTGGCAACGCGTTCGATGCAGCTGTTGCCGCCGGGCTGGTGTTGCAGGTTGTCGAGCCGCATCTGAACGGCCCCGGCGGCGATCTGCCTGCGATCCTGTGGAAAGAGGGCCGCGCGACCGTGCTCTGCGCCCAAGGCCCTGCGCCTGCGGGGGCCACCATCGCCCATTACCGCGCCGAGGGGCTGGATCTGATCCCCGGTGACGGGCTGCTGGCCACAGTCATCCCCGGTGCCTTCGATGGCTGGATGCTGATGCTGCGCGACCATGGCACGATGGAGCTCGCCGATGTCATGGCCTCTGCGATTGCGCTGGCGGCGGACGGCCATCCGATTCTGGACCGTGCCGTGGACACGATTGCGGGGCTTGCGGAGTTCTTCCGCGATCATTGGCCGAGTTCCGCCGCCCTCTGGTTGCCCGGCGGCCAGCCGCCGCAAAAGGGCGCGCTTTTCGCCAACCCCGACCTTGCCGCGACATGGCGGCGCGTTCTGGCCGAAGCGCAAGGCCCTTCGCGCGCGGCGCGCATCGATGCCGCGCGCGATTGCTTTTATCGCGGCTTCATTGCGGAAGCGATTGGCGCGTTCTGCGCAGACGCCCCCCTCATGGATGAAAGCGGGCACGCGCATCGCGGGGTTCTGACGGCGCAGGACATGGCCGGGTATGCCGCCTTCTATGAGGCCCCGCAGACCTACGACTATCACGGCTGGACGCTGGCCAAGACCGGTCCATGGGGGCAGGGGCCAGTGCTGTTGCAGATGCTGTCGCTGCTCGCAGGCGATGATCTGGCCGCGCTCGACCCGATGGGGCCGGATTTCGCGCATCTGGTGATCGAGGCGCAGAAACTCGCGCTCGCGGATCGTGAGGTGTATTACGCCGACCCCGATTTCGCGCCAGTCCCGATGGATGCGCTTTTGGCCGAGGATTACGCCCGCGCCCGCCGCGCGTTGATCGGACCCGATGCCAGCCATGCGCTGCGCCCCGGCACTGTGGCAGGGTTTGAGGGGCAAGTGATCCATATGCAGGCGATGCTTGAGCGGCTCAGCCGGACTGAGGGCGCGGTCTATGAGCCGACCATGGCCCATCTCGCCGATCCGCCGCGCGGCGATACTGTGCATCTCGATGTGATCGACCGCAACGGCAATATGGTCTCGGCCACGCCGTCGGGCGGGTGGCTGCAAAGCTCGCCCATTGTGCCGGGGCTGGGCTTTTGCCTCAATTCCCGCGCGCAGATGTTCTGGCTCGATGAGGGTGCAGTGAGTGCGCTGGCACCGGGCAAACGCCCGCGCACGACGCTTTCGCCAAGCCTCGCCTGGCACGCTGACGGGCGGCGGATCAGTTTCGGCACGCCCGGTGGCGACCAGCAGGATCAGTGGCAACTTCTGTTCTGGTTGCGCCATGTGCATCACGGGATGGATTTGCAAGCCGCCGCTGACGCGCCGATGTTCCATAGCTCGCACATGCCCGCGTCCTTCTACCCGCGCACGCGCCAGCCCGGTGGTGTCGTGGCCGAGCAGTCCTTGCCCGAAGCCACGCTGTCCGCACTGGAGGCGGCGGGCCACGCGGTGACGCGCGTGCCTCACGGCAGTCTGGGGCGTATCACTTCGGCGGCACGGGACGCGCAGGGGCGGTTGAGCGCGGCGGCGACCACGCGCACGCCGCATGGCCGCGCGAAGCTCATCGACTGAGGCGCAAGTGCGGCCGGGTCATTCGAAGCTCGGCAACGACGGTCCCTGAAGCTCGGGTCCGGTGCTCAGCTCCGGTAGCTCGAGCTGTGGCATCTCGGTTGCATCCGGGCTTCGCATGTTTGCGCCCATCTCCACTGCGAAGACCACTGCGATCAGCGCGGCTGTGGCCGTCTGGCCGAGCCGCCAACGCATGGCCGTCTCGCCCAGCCTGCGTGGCAGGGCATGGCCAAGCCTGCGCGCCGCGCGCCGCCGCGCCGTGATCATCCGATCGATCCGCGCTCCGAGGCTGCGCGCGGGCCCGAAAAGCTGCGCCAGAAAGACCGTCGGACCGATGCGCTGGGCATGGGCGAAGATCGCCACGCCCGCTGCAAAGGCGGCTGCCGTTGCGACCGGCCAGAGCGCCCCGGACGGGGCCGCCGTGATGGGCTCTGAGAATGCTCCGGCAATCAACGGCCACGTCAGCGGCAGCGTCAGCGCGAATGTTGCAAGGGTCGCGAAGGGCAGCAGCAACGCGTCGGGCGCGGTGGGGGCAGGGGCCTTGGGGGGCGCGGCCCAGATCAACCACACGAAGCGGGCCATCAGAAGCGTTGTCGCCATCCCCGACAGGCTGAGCGCGACGGTCAGCCACGGCAGCCAGACCGCCGAGCCGTCGCCGAGCGCGGTTTTCAGCGCTTCCTTGCCCAGCGCGCCGGAACTGGCCGGAAGCCCTGCCAGCACAAGCGCAGGGGCCAGCAGTGCCGCCGCGACGGCAATCCGTGCCGGAAGCGAGGATTGCGCGGCAAAGGCCCCGGTGCCCAGAAACAGCGCGCCTTTGGCGAAAGCGTGATGGGCGGCGAGAAAGACCAGCACCGGCAGGATCATCGCCCAGGCCGCAGGCACCAGCAGCGCTGTGCCCAGACCCAGCGCCAGAATGCCCATCTGGCTGACACTGGAAAAGCCCAGAACGGCCTTGGCGCTGGACTGCTGCACACCCAGCAGCAGGGCCGCAAAGATCGTGACCATGCCTGCGGCCATCAGCACAGTGCCGTGATCCTCGAAGGCGATGTTGCCAAGCGGCAAGAGCGCCATCAGTCCGAAGAGCCCCGCCTTGATCATCGCGCCAGACAGCACGGCACTGGCTGGAACCGGGGCCGCGCCATGGGCCGGGGGCAGCCAGAAATGCAGCGGCATGATGCCGAGCTTTACACCAAAGCCCAGGATCATCAGTGCGACCGCCATCCCCGAGAGGGGGGCTTCGCGCAGATCGGCCAGCAGGAACGACCCGGCCTGTGTCGCGGCCAATGCCAGACCCGCGAAAAGCGCCAGCTCGCCCAGCACCACGAAGCTGATATAGAGCCGCGCCGCCGCTTGCGCCTGCGTGTCGCGATTGTGCAGCACCAGCCCGTAGGACGCAAAGCTCATCAGCGCGAAGAAGGCATAGAAGCTCAGCGCGTCTTGCGCCATCAGCAGGCCCAGATTGCCTGTCTGCGCCATCAGGAACATGACCCCGAAGCTTGTGGCGCGCGGATCAGCGCGCATCCAGTGACGCGCACTCGCTCCCGCAGCGCCCCAGAGCAGGCCTGTGAAGATCACGAAGACCCGCGCCACGTCATCAAGGCCGAAATGCAGGCCAAGGATCAGCCATTCGGCCTGCGTCTGCAGTGGCATCGGGGCCAGCAGCGCCAGCGCCAGCGCGGGCAGGGGCGCTGCGGGCATCATCCGCCAGACCAGACCGCGCGCCTGCGGCCAGCTCAGGGCCAGCGCCAGCATCAACGGCAGCCCAAGCGCGAAGGCAAAAGCAAGAAGCGTCATGCGATTACTCCTGATACTCGATGGCAACGATGAAGCGGGTCCATTCCAGCGGGCTGAAGGG
>SKIM01000359.1 GCA_007116445.1 Natronohydrobacter sp. | reverse complement strand
TATCGAAATCTGGGTCGTGATTGCCATCGCGGCGGTGATGGTCATCGCCTCGCTTATGTTAACCAGTTTTGCGGGCGCGCGGCGCCATGCCAAACGGGAAGCTGTGGCCTTCAGATGGCTGGGTGCCACGAATATCGCCTTCCTGCTGGGCGCCGTGGGGCTGATGCTGGGGCAATTGCTGCCCTTCTGGATGAGCGCGGCCATGGTCATCCTGGGCATGCTGTCCGGGATCATGATGGGCTATATTGCGCTGTTGATCGGGCTTGGGGACAGGCCCCCGGCCGTGCGATATCTCGGCGTGGCGCTGGGCTGTGTGATCGCGCAGGGCGTGCTTGCCGCGACGACGATGGATCTCGGCAGCCTGATCGTCAGTTCGTCCTTCATCAATGGTGTGCTGGGGATCTACCTGTCGCGGGATTTGTGGAAGCGCGCCCTGCCTTACGGTATCGAACTCGCGACGCTGGCCTGTGCGCCCTTCGCCGCGATCGGGATCGCCTATATGGTCCGCCTCGCAATGGTTTTCCTGAATGTCAGCGCGTTTGTCGTGACCGTGATCACCCTTGCGATCACATTCCTTGTGGCATTTTCGGCATTGCAATGGGGCTTTGCCTTGATCGCCTTTCGGGCGGCGCGGCTGAACCGCTCTCTGGAAGTGGCGCGTGACCAGGCGGAGGAAGCCAGCCGCCTGAAGTCGCGTTTCCTCGCGAATATGAGCCATGAATTGCGCACGCCCCTGAACGGCATTCTGGGCATGACCGAGGCGCTGGATACGCAGGTCACCGAACGCGAGCACAGACGCATGCTCGAGACAATCCGCGACAGCGGCAGGGGATTGCTCGCGCTTCTGACGGACATCCTCGATCTGTCACAGGTGCAAAGCGGCCAGCTGCAGATCGAGCCGCGTCCCTTCAACCTGCGGGCGCTGGTGCTTGAAATCGGGCAGACTTTCGCAGCCTCGGCCGAAGCCAAGGGTGTTGACTTCGAAATCCGGATCGATCTCGGGGAAACGGATCTGCGCAACGGGGATGATCGGCGTCTGCGGCAGATCCTTGGCAACATCCTCAGCAACGCGGTCAAATTCACGGAAGCGGGCACGATCCGACTCGAAGTCGGGGAGCTGGCCGGCGATGTGTGTGTCATCATTGAAGATACGGGCATCGGCATGACCGAAGATCAGCAAAGCCAGATCTTCGAGGAGTTCGTTCAGGCCGATTCCAGCGCGACACGGCGCTTCGGCGGGACAGGTCTTGGCATGCCCATCGCGCGTGAGTTGACGCAATCCATGGGCGGGACGCTGTCGGTGTCGTCAGTATTCGGGCAGGGGACGCAGGTTCTCTTGCTGCTGCCATTGCCGCCCTGCAGCGCTGCCGCGCAGCACGATCCCCTGCCGACCGAAAGTGTTCCCGATATTCCGGGGTTTGTGGCGAAGGCGGGGGACAGGTCCGGCCCCGCGCCCATGCCTGACCCGGAGGCTCCGCTCCGGGTGCTGATCGCCGAGGATAACAAGGTCAATCAGAAAGTGATCGCCGCGCTGATGCGCGGCATGCATGTCAATCTTACCATGGTCGATAACGGTCGACTGGCCTTCGATCTCACTCAGAACGAAGAATTCGACCTGTTCCTGTTTGATTCGATGATGCCCGAGATGGACGGGTCTTCAGCACTTTGCGCCATCACACGCGCCTATGCCGCAAGGCATAAACGCGTGCCTCCTGCCGTGGCGGTCACGGCCAATGTCGCGCCCGAACAACTGGCACTCTATGAGGCGGCGGGCTTTCTTGATGTCGTTGCCAAGCCCATTTCGAAGAAGAAACTCGAAGATAGTCTCGCCGCGCTGGGGCTGGGGCCATGGGTCATTCCGCGCGACGACGATCCCGAAACCGCGGCCGCCATGCGCACGCCATTGCGTGGCGCATCAGCCGTGAACGCCGCCGAATAAAAAAGCGGCATTCTGGCTGTTCCGCGGGTGTTGACAGACACTGGGCACTTACCTATCTAGGCTCTCGTTAGCACTCGATGGTTATGAGTGCTAACAGGATTTCAACCTGGAACCAGAGGAGCGTTCTCAGATGGCTTTTAAACCGCTGCACGATCGTGTTTTAGTGCGTCGCGTCGAGGGTGACGAGAAAACCAAAGGCGGTCTGATCATTCCAGACTCCGCAAAAGAAAAGCCCGCAGAGGGCGAGATCATTTCGGTGGGCGAAGGTGCCCGCAAGGATTCGGGCGAGTTGATCGCGCCCGCTGTCAAGGCAGGCGACCGCGTGCTGTTCGGCAAGTGGTCGGGCACGGAAGTGACCATTGACGGCGAAGAGCTGCTGATCATGAAGGAAAGCGATATTCTCGGCGTCATCGCCTGATCGTTTTTCAACCAAAATTCATCAAGACAACCAGGAGGCACCAAAATGGCTGCTAAGGACGTCAAATTCAACACCAACGCCCGCGACCGTATGCTGCGCGGCGTCAATATCCTCGCAGACGCGGTCAAGGTCACACTCGGCCCCAAAGGCCGCAATGTCGTGATCGACAAGAGCTTCGGCGCACCCCGGATCACCAAGGACGGTGTGACAGTTGCCAAGGAAATCGAGCTTGAAGACAAGTTCGAGAACATGGGCGCGCAGATGGTCAAGGAAGTCGCATCGCGCACCAATGACGAAGCGGGCGACGGCACGACCACAGCAACTGTCCTGGCACAAGCGATTGTGCGCGAAGGTCTGAAGTCGGTTGCAGCTGGCATGAACCCGATGGATCTCAAGCGCGGGATCGATCTGGCCACCACCACTGTTGTCGAATCGATCCGCTCTGCGGCACGTCCGGTCAACGACACGGCCGAAGTCGCGCAGGTCGGTACGATCTCGGCCAACGGTGAAGCGGAAATCGGTCGCCAGATCGCCGACGCGATGCAGAAAGTCGGCAACGAAGGCGTGATTACTGTCGAAGAGAACAAGGGTCTGGAAACCGAGACCGATGTTGTCGAAGGCATGCAGTTCGACCGCGGCTATCTGTCGCCCTATTTTGTCACCAATCCTGACAAGATGATTGCGGAGCTGGATGATGCGATCATCCTGATCCACGAAAAGAAGCTGTCCTCGCTGCAGCCGATGGTTCCGCTGCTGGAATCAGTGATCCAGTCGCAAAAGCCGCTGCTGATCATTGCGGAAGATGTCGAAGGCGAAGCGCTGGCGACGCTGGTCGTCAACAAGTTGCGCGGCGGTCTGAAGATCGCAGCGGTCAAGGCACCTGGCTTCGGCGATCGTCGCAAGGCGATGCTGCAGGATATCGCGATCCTGACCGGTGGTCAGGTCATCAGCGAAGATCTGGGCATGAAGCTTGAGAATGTCACCATTGACATGCTGGGCAAAGCCAAGAAAGTCTCGATCAACAAGGACAACACCACCATCGTTGATGGCGCTGGCGAAAAGGCCGAAATCGAGGCCCGCGTGTCCCAGATCCGTCAGCAGATCGAGGAAACCACCAGCGATTACGACCGCGAGAAGCTGCAGGAGCGTCTGGCGAAGCTCGCCGGTGGCGTTGCCGTCATCCGCGTCGGTGGCATGACCGAAGTCGAAGTGAAAGAGCGCAAGGACCGTGTGGACGATGCTCTGAACGCGACCCGCGCAGCTGTGCAGGAAGGCATCGTTGTCGGTGGCGGCGTGGCTCTGATCCAGGCTGCAAAGACGCTCGAAGGTCTGCAGGGCGACAATAGCGACCAGAACGTCGGTATTTCCATCGTGCGCCGGGCGATTGAAGCCCCGCTGCGCCAGATCGCGGACAATGCCGGGTTCGACGGTTCGGTGGTTGCGGGCAAGATCCGCGAATCTGAAGACAAGACCTTTGGCTTCAACGCACAGACCGGTGAATATGGCGACATGTTCAAATTCGGCGTTATCGACCCGGCCAAGGTTGTGCGCACCGCGCTGCAGGATGCCGCTTCGGTCGCAGGTCTGCTGATCACCACCGAAGCGATGATCGCCGACAAGCCCGAGCCGAAAGGTGCATCTGCGGGTGCCGGCGGCATGGGCGACATGGGTGGCATGGGCGGCATGGGCGGCATGATGTAAGCCCATTGCCAGCTTGCTGGAAAAAGAAGGCCGGGGCAAATCGCCCCGGCCTTTTTAATGTCCTGCGCGATCTTGCGCGACACCTCGTCAATGCACGCTGACAGGCGTGTAGTCGTTCTGCCGTGCCATGACGAAGGCCATCGTCCGATCGGTCACCAGTGCAAGGCGCTCGCCTTCTTCATGGTGGATGGCGTAGATTTCAGAGATCTGCGGCAGTTCGGCGCGAATTTCTTCCGGCAAATCGCTGGTCTTGACTTCACGCACATAAGCGAAAGGCCGAGCAGGTTTTGCGATAGGGAATTTCTCGTACATGTCCTTGCCTCGTTTCAGTTGCGGGTGATGGGGATGGTCTGCACTGTCTCTTCGGGCTCGTTGCGCATCAGGTCGATATGCAGCAGCCCGTTTTCAAGCGTCGCAGAGGCAACATCGACCCCTTCGGCCAGTGCAAAAGCGCGCTGGAATTGACGCGCCGCGATGCCGCGATGCAGGAAAATGCGATTGTCCTTGTCATTTTCGCGCTGCTGCCCACGGACCAGAAGCTGGCGTTTCTCGATCGTGATGCTCAGATCTTCCTCGCGAAACCCGGCCAGCGCAAGCGTGATCCGGAACCGGTTTTGCCCGGTCGCCTCGATGTCAAAGGGGGGATAGCCGTCCGTTCCTGCCCGTGCAGTCTGTTCCACGAGGCGTTCCAGCCGGTCGAAGCCCAGAAGCATGGGATGAGAGGGGAAATGTGTTTTCGTCATCAGCCTTGTCCTTTCGTGTAAGCGACTTTGCTGCGGGCCCCGTTTTGGCGACCCAGATCATGATATGGGGTGCGATGGCGCAAGCGCAAGTGTCACAAACTATACCCCGAAACGGATCAAGTGCTTTTGCGGCTTTGCTTTTCCGGTTAACGTGGGCTGATCCTTCAGCGCAACGGAATCATTGTCATGAATTCTCCGAATGAACTGAGCCGTGAAGAGCAGTTGCGCGTGAAACTCGCGGTTCTGCGCCAGCAGCATCGCGATCTTGATGAGGCGATCAGCGCGCTTCAGGCGCAGGGGGCCATGGCACAGCTGACCGTCCAGCGCCTCAAGAAGCAGAAATTGCAGCTCAAGGACCAGATCGCCCGGATCGAGGATGAGCTGACCCCCGACATCATCGCCTGAGCCAATTGCACCCGCGCGCCGCATCGCTATAGTGGCGCAAAACAAGCCGCGAGGGGCGCAATGGCAGATATACGGGTCGGTATCATCATGGGCAGTCAGTCAGATTGGCCGACCATGCGCGAAGGCGCGGATATTCTGGACGCGCTGGGCATCAGCTATGAGACGCGCATCGTCTCGGCGCATCGCACGCCGGATCGGCTATGGGACTACGGCACAACTGCAGTTGCGCGCGGGTTGCAGGTGATCATCGCCGGGGCAGGTGGGGCTGCGCATTTGCCGGGGATGATGGCCTCCAAGACACGCGTGCCGGTGATCGGCGTTCCGGTGCAGACCAAGGCGCTTTCCGGGGTCGACAGCCTGTATTCCATCGTCCAGATGCCGCGCGGCTATCCAGTCGCGACCATGGCCATCGGCGCGGCGGGCGCGGCCAATGCGGGCCTGATGGCGGCAGGCATATTGGCCTTGCAGGATGCCGGACTTGCCGCGCGGCTGGAGGAATGGCGAGCGAAACTCTCGGCATCGATCCCGGAGGCGCCAGGCAATGACTGAACCGCTTGCACCAGGGGCAGTAATTGGCATCCTCGGCGGTGGCCAGTTGGGGCGCATGCTGTCCATGGCTGCGGCCCGGTTGGGCTATCGCTGCCATATCTATGATCCCGCCGACAGGCCGCCCGCAGCCGATGTGGCCGCGGCCGTGACGACGGCGCCCTGGCAGGATCAGGACGCGCTCGCGGATTTCGCAGCAGGCGTCGATGTGATCACATTCGAGTTCGAGAACATTCCCGCGGAAACACTCGACTTTCTCGAAGCGTTGCGCCCGATCCGGCCAGGGCGCAGGGCCTTGGCCGTGTCACAGGACCGCTTGAATGAAAAAGCCTTTCTGCGCGATCTGGGGTTGCTGACGGCGCCCTTTGCGGCAGTGAGCAACGCGGCGGATCTGGGCGATGCAGTGGCCCGCATTGGCACGCCCGCGATCCTGAAAACCCGACGCATGGGCTATGACGGCAAGGGCCAGGCGCGGCTGAAGGCGCCAGAAGATCAAGCCATGGCCTGGGAGGCGATGGCGGGCGCCGAGGCGATCCTCGAAGGATATATCGCGTTCAATCGCGAAGTCTCGGTGATCGCTGCGCGCGGGCTGAGCGGTGAGGTCGCGGTGTTTGATCCGGGCGAGAACCTGCACAAGGACGGCATCCTGCGCGAAACCCGTGTGCCTGCGAGTTTGACCGGGGCGCAACGCAGCGATGCCGTGTTGATGGCCGCCAAGATCCTGAATGCGCTGGATTATGTCGGCGTTTTGGGGGTGGAGCTGTTCGTGACGAATAGCGGGCTTCTGGTCAATGAGATCGCGCCGCGTGTGCATAATTCCGGCCATTGGACACAGAATGCCTGCGCAGTGGATCAGTTTGAGCAGCATATCCGCGCGGTCACTGGCCTGCCGCTTGGCGATGGGGGCCGCCATGCCGATGTGGTGATGGAAAACCTGATCGGCGACGACGTGGCGCAACTCCCGGAGCTATGGAAGACCAAGGACGTGGCAGTCCATCTCTATGGCAAGTCCGAGACGCGGCCGGGACGGAAGATGGGACATATCAACCGCATCCTGCGCTGAGCGCGCTTTCAGGGATTGGCGATCTTGCGCAGGGCATTGGGCAGGGTCATGCCGTGGTCAAACACACCGTTGCGCAGGAATTCCAGAACTTCCGCGATCACCATCGGGTTGTTCATCATGAAGGTATGCGTCACTGGCAGAGTGATATGGTCATCCATTCCGTCGAGCTTTGTGCTCTCGACCGAGACCTTGCCATCGTCATCCCCCTCGATCAGCGCAGAGGTCAGCGGGTTCAGCGACATATCGCCCGCGATGATGCCCAGTTCGTAACTGGCGAATTCGGGCAATGTGTTGGGCGTCGCGTCGCGGCTGGTGCCCAGCTCCAGACCTGCAGGGCCGTTAAACCATGAGAAGGCTTCGATATCAGAGAAGAAATCGACCAGTTCCGAGCCGTGATTGGGCGGTGCCAGCATCACCACACGGCCCATGTTTTCGGGACGGTTTCGCGCCAGCCAGCCGCGTGCCAGAATCCCACCCATCGAATGCGTCACGAAGTGCACAGTGCCTTCATCGCATTGTTCGACGGCAATCCCGACATGCTCCATCAGCTCTGCAATCGGTGCCGCGCGGGACGGGTAGCCGTGATTGACCACCGAATAGCCATGCAGGCTCAGGGCTTCTTCCATCACGCGCATGGAATTTTCAGACCGCGCAAGCCCGTGCAACAGAACAACGCAATCCGCAAGCGCTGGGGCGGGGGTCAGAAACAGGGCTGTCAAAATCGCTCTCATGATGCTGATATAGGGGCGCGTTCGGAAAACCACTATAGGGTAAATCATAGACATGACAAAACCGCGATTGGCCGTGCGCGCGATTATCCTGGAGGACAACCGGCTGTTGATGGTCAATGCCTGGCCTGACGGTCAGAGCGACCTTTGGTGCGCGCCCGGTGGCGGCGTGGAGGCCGGTAAATCCTTGCCCGAAAATCTGTGTCGTGAAGTGCAGGAAGAATGCGGCCTGACCATCACGGTCGGGGCGCCATGTCTGGTCAATGAATTTCACGACCCGGCGCGCCGCTTTCATCAGGTCGATATCTATTTCCATGCCGAGATCGTCGCCGGCACTCTGGATCCGGCATGGCGCGATCCCGAAGGCATCGTCACCACGCGCCGTTTCGTCACCGAGACGGAATTGCGCCAGATGCGCTTTAAGCCCGATCTCTTGCCTGCACTCGCCTGGGGGCGTGACCCGGCCTCAACTGGCGCGCTTTATGACCCGTTGGAGCTGATCGTGCGTTAGTCGTGACCTGCGAGGAATTTCTCGGCATCCAGAGCGGCCATGCAGCCCATTCCGGCGCTTGTCACCGCTTGGCGATAGGTGTGATCGGTCAGATCGCCCGCTGCAAACACACCAGGGATCGAGGTGCGGGTGCTGCCGGGTTCGACCCAGACATAACCGCCCTCCTGCATCTTCAGCTGATCCTTCACCAGATCGCTGGCCGGGCTGTGGCCGATGGCGATGAAGACACCTGCGGCTGCGATGTCCTGCGTGGTGCCAGTGGTGACATGGCGCAGCCGCACCCCTTCAACCCCCGGTGCGGCACTGTCGCCCAGAACCTCGTCCAGCGCGTGATCCCAGATCACCGCAATCTTGGGGTGGTTCAGCAGCCGGTGCTGCAGGATCTTCTCGGCGCGCAGGCTGTCGCGGCGATGCACCAGCGTCACTCTGGACGCGAAATTGGTCAGAAACAACGCCTCTTCCACGGCCGTATTTCCACCGCCCACCACGACGACTTCCTTGCCGCGATAGAAAAACCCGTCGCATGTCGCGCAGGCCGAAACCCCCATACCCTTGTATTTCTCCTCCGAGGGCAGACCCAGCCAGCGCGCCTGTGCGCCTGTCGCCAGGATCACCGCGTCGGCTGTGTAGGTCGCGCCGCTGTCGCCCGTCGCCGTGAAGGGCCGCGCGGATAGATCCAGCGCGCTGATATGATCGGTGATGACTTCGGCCCCCATCTCGCGCGCATGGGCTTCCATCCGCACCATCAGTTCCGGCCCGGTCACCATCGTATCGCCGGGCCAGTTCTCGACCTCGGTGGTGATGGTCAGCTGCCCACCGGGCTGGATGCCCTGCACGATCAGCGGCGACAGCATCGCGCGCGCGCCGTAGACACCGGCGGTGTAGCCTGCCGGGCCGGAGCCGATGATCAGAAGCTTGGTGTGGCGCTGTTCAGACATGAAGACCCCTTGAAACTTGTCTCGCGCGCAATCTAAACGCTGGCGCGGCAAGCACAAGAGGGGCATGGCTCTCTCAGAGGCGGCGAAAAGAAATTGCGCTTTCTTGAAATATTATTGCGCAGCCTTCGCGCTGAGCGTAAAGAAGTGAAAAAAATGGGAGTGCTGAGGAATGTCGGGCGGCAAGCTTGATC
>SKIM01000003.1 GCA_007116445.1 Natronohydrobacter sp. | reverse complement strand
ACGCCTGCGACGACGCAGCGCCATCGAGGCCGAGATCGGGCATATGAAAACGGACGGCCGACTGACGCGATGCCCACTCAAGGGCACGGCTGGCGATGCGTTCCGCGCCGTTCCGTGCGCCTGCGGCCACAACATCCGCAAGATACTGGCCCACCTGAGGGCAACCTTGGCGCTGTTCATTGCGGTCATACTCGCCACAATCTGGCAGCGTCGCGCCGATCAAACCATGCCAGAAGTCGCCTGAGAGGATTGTTCAGGGCGAACCAGGTACGGTCAGATCCTGAGCGCCCACCACCAGATAGTAGGTCAGACGGGTGACACCAGTTTTCACCGTCATCCCGGACTGTGCTGCAAGATCGGCCGCGGCCTCGCGTGACAGGTCCAATGCGCGGGTGAATACCACCGCTCGCTTCAGTTGGGACATAGATGAAGACGCCATCGCCTGGGCAGCCCTGTTTGATGGTAAGCGCGTCCCGCGGAGCAGTCTCCCCGAGATCACGCCGCCCGAGCACAGCGCTGCTCGGATTTGCTGGGGGCAACGATTCGCAACCGCCAGAGGATTCGCGGCTAACCCTCTGAATTCATGATTGTTGACGGTGCGTTGACGGTTCGTTTTGCACGCTTTGTTTCGTCGGAATGACCGATCAAACCTTGGGGTATCAAACATGGAAAGGGTTTTTGCCGTGAAACATCATGGTCACGTTATCGCATTCGTTGCAGGCACATCGGTGCTTGCGGCCTGTGGCGGCGGTGGGTCAACTGTCAGCCAGAGCGGGCCGATGGGGAACACACCAGCCCAGCAAGTGCTTACCGAGACGGCCGGAAATGCTGCGCAGGCTTTGCAGGATGGCAGAACGCTGCGCGCGTCAGAGCGCACATCGTCAGGGATCACGCGCGATTACAACGCAAACACGGCCGCCGCTGCTGCCGATACCACCGCGACTGTGATGCGCAACGACGCAGGGGCGCTGACATTGAACGTGGCGGGACAGACGATTGATTTCGCGCCGGGTGATCTGACGGAGGATGGCTATGGCTACAGTCAAGACGGTGCAGGCATCTGGGCATGGAGCACTGACAGCATGGCCGAACAGCTCGACCCGGAAAACGGTAGGGACAGTCTGGTCTTCGGCTACTTTGCAAACCAGCCTGGCGACAGAGGCCAGAACGGGTTCGTAGTGACGGGAACCGAGACCGCGGCCGGGGATCTCGCGGCGCTACCTTCGGCGAGCTATAGCGGGTGGACGCGTATCCGGGTGGCACCACAAACCGGCTTTGAGGATTTCGACGATGCGGTTTCGGAGCTGCGCGGTGATCTGGGGTTGGCGGCCAATTTCGGCGCAGGCACTGTCTTTGGTTCAGTGTCCAATCTTCAGGCGCGGCTGCCGCGCAATGCTGATCCGACGCGCAGTTGGTCTGACCGGGACGGCGCGCTGAGCCTTGATGAAACGGCAATCAGCGGCAACGGCTTTTCCGGGAGTATCAGCGCGGATAGCGCCTTTACCAGTGGGGTGGCCAGCCTCGATTCTGGGTCGTCATATTCCGGGACCTTCTTCGGGACCGAGGCAGCTGAAGTCGCCGGTGGGATCAGCATGAGCGGAACCGGGGCCGAGAGCAACGCGCCGTTCATCGGCTGGGGTGTCTTTCAGGGCGACAAAAACTGACGCCTTGCCCTATGAAACCGCTCTTTTGGAGAGCGCTCTGGAATGACCTTCATCTGGCAGGATAGTGCCGGGTGAAGGTCAGGTGCGGGCGCTCCCCCAAGTGGTGCCCGCACCGCTAGACATCGAAATCTTGGGAAAACTCATGAAACATTTTCTATGCACAGCCGTGCTCTGGCTGGCGGCATTCCTTGTCGTGACTTCAGCTGCGCGGGCCGAGACCGTCGCGCAGGCCCTGCAGCGCGGGGATGCGGATGCGGCGCGCGCCGCCTTGAACGCGCAGGTTGCGGGTCGCCCCGATGCAGGGCTGCACCGCGCGCATCTGGAAGGTATGATCGCGCTGAGGCAGGGCGATGCGGCCAATGCGATCACGATCTTTCGCGCCATTCTGGATGTCGCGCCCGACTTCGAGCCTTCGCGTCTGTGGCTGATCCGGGCGCATCAGGCCGCAGGGCAGGGCGCACGCGCCATGGCGCAGGCGCGCAGGCTCGCGGCGCAGACCGAAGACACGGCGCTGCGCGATCAGTTGCTCGATCAGGTTGCCGCCGCCCAAGGCCCGAGGCGCAGCGGGATCGCGCTGCGCTTCGCGCTGCTGCCGTCGAGCAATCTCACCGGCGGCACATCGACCGAGACTGTTGTGATTGACGGTCTTCCCTTCACGCTGGATGAAGGATCGCGCAAGGCGTCAGGGATCGGGGTCACCTTTGGCGCAACGGCCTGGCGCAGTTGGGCGCTCGGCCCATCGTGGACGGCCATCGGCTCCGCCTCGCTGGATCATCGCAAGTTCAACACCTCATTGAAACCCGACGAGACCGATCTCGCCTTGCGGCTTGATGCGGCCTATCGCGGCGAGAAGGGCAGCGTCGCTTTCGGGCCGCGGCTGTCACTGTTGTTTCAGGACGGCGAAAGGGTGCGGCGGCAAGCCGGTTTGGGTCTGAGCGCGACCTATCTTGCAACGCCGCGGCTGCGGCTTTTCGTGACTGCTGACCTGCTGCAGCAGCGCTTTCCGAAAAGCCCTTTTCGCGACGGGATCCGCGCCAGCGCGACACCGGGGCTGCAATGGGCTTTGTCGCAACGCACGATGCTGACGCTTGAAACTCCCATTCTGCGCGAAACTGCGCAGGTCAGGCATCTGGCGCATACGGATCTTGCGTTCGGGGTGGGCCTGACGACGCGGCTGGACTCTGGGCTGCATCTGGGTGTCGGCGCGCTGGTGGGCAGGAATTCCTATGACGGCAATTATCCGGGATTTAGCTTTGCCCGCCGCGATCGAGTGCGCAGTCTGCGCCTGTCGCTCAGCCATGATCAGGTCCAGTTGCGCGGTCTTGTGCCTGAACTTGGTCTTACGCGCAAATGGCAGTCGAGCACTATTCCTCTGCACAGGATGACGCGCACAGATGTTTCACTGTCTCTGTCGCGGCGTTTCTAGGTGGGGCAGATCATGATTGCGCCCCGATTTTCAGGCGGAAAGCAGGTCATTTGCCGGGCGATGCCGGTCAAGACCGAAAAATGTGTTTCTGAAATGCCGTGGAAAATGATAGCGTGTCGGACCGCATCGACGGGGCGAAGGAACGCATGGACGTTGGATGACGCATCCAGACCCAGGCCCGCTGACATCTCGGGCGCGCATGGCGGCCATAGTGCCGAGGCCATCCTCATGGGGGCGTTTCGCATCATTCGCGATGATGGGCAGGATATCACGCCCGGCAGCATGTTGCGTCAGGCCATTCTGGCCGTTCTGATCTGTGCCCCGCGTCAGACCAAATCGCGCAAAAGCCTGCAGGATATGTTCTGGGGCGAGGCGGATGCCGCACGGGCATCGGCAAATCTGCGAACGGCGCTCTATCAGCTGCGTCATGACTTGGCGAGCCTTGGGGCGGATGCGCTCGTCGCTGATCGCAACGTGGTCAGCCTGACGCCGGGCCGCATTCCCGCGCCCGGTGCGGATTGTCGCGGCCTCGGTTTTCTGGAAGGGCTCGATCTCGCGCTGGATGGTTGCACCGGCTTCGAGGATTTCCTGCGCGAGATGCGGCTGTGTGACACGGAGCCGGAAGATTCTGCGTCATGGACAGTGCCTGATGGCTTTTGCCCTGGACGAACCCATCTGGCCCTGGGCTTGTTGCCGCCGGTCCATGTCGGGCTGACCAGTGCTGAGCTGCACTTTGCGGATCACTTCGTGGATGATGTGGTGTCTTGCCTCTGGCAGACCACTTCGATGGATGTGCATGATCTGCGCCGCCTTGATCATCCGATCATTCCGCTGCCTGTGGAAACCGGCAGGGGGGCCAGTCATTGGTTGCAAGCTTCGGTCGAAAAGCGCGCAAAGGCGCTGCGCATTCGCATTCAACTGATGGAAGCGGGCACAAGGCGTGTGTTGTGGCTCTCTGAACCTTGTGATCCCGCCACGGAGCATAGCGCGGATCTCGCTTATGCGATCGGTGAATTGGTGCTGGATCGTCTGACCGCCGAATATAATACGGCATCGATACCGGATCTGTTTCCCATCACCGCTGTTGCGGCCATGTTTTCGCTTGATCCGCAGACAATCCTGCGCACGGAAGCGCAGCTCGACAGCATGCGCGCGGCCCGACCGTCTTGCGTGGTGGAGTGTTTGCACGCCTTCGCGCAGGTCTTCAAGCTGCATGAGGGAATTGCCGCGGCCTCTGATCTGGATGCGGACCATCTCTGCGAGATGCTTGCGACGATGCGACCGTCCGATCCATTGCTTCCGCTGTGTCAGAGCCTTGCGGGCTATGCGATGCATATGCTCGGCGATGACAGCGAAACTGCATTGTTGCTGATTGACGCCGCCTATCAGCGCAGCCCGCATCTGGCGATCAATCTCGATCATCTTGCGGTGCTGCGTCTGATGCGGGGCGATATCGACCGGGCCGCGGATGCGGTGCAGCAATGCCTGCGCGCCGGTGCTTTCAGTCCGTGGCGGTATACTTATGACGTGACCGGGGCGATGGTCAGCATGGCGCGCGGCGATTTCCGTGGGGCGCTGTTGCATGCCAATCAGGCGTTGTTGCGTCGCCCCAGATATCTCGGTGCGCTGCGCTATGCGATGGCAGGGCTTGCGATGTCAGGCAAGACGTCTGACGCCCGGCGCATGTTGACCCGCATCCAGACCCTGCGACCGGGCTATGACATTTCCGGCTGGGCCGAAGGTCTGATGCGCCGCGCCCCAACTGATCTGAGTCAAAGGCTCGTTCAGGGGCTGCGGCAAAGCGATATTTTGCAGTGAGGGGGCAGGGGATGAAGGCTGACGCAATAATCGAGATATTGAACAAGGCCGATCTGGTCGTTTCGGGCGACAGGATCGAGCTTGAAGATCGTAATCCGCTGAATGCCGCGCTGGTGAAGTTGGAGGCTGCGCTCAAGGATTTCAACCTAGACCCCAGAGACGGTGCCACGCAGAGGCTGGTTGACATCCTCGAGCAGGACTTCGTTGGACAGCGATTTGCTCCGGTCGCAAGTGGCGGCGGCAAGTTGCATAAAGGGTTGCACAAGGGCTTGCACAAAGGGCTCCACAAGGGCCTGCATAAAGGTCTGCACAAGGGTCTGTTTCAGGGCAGCCCGATTGAGGCCGCAGGCACGGGTTTTCTCTGGCCGGAAATCGAGATCCCCTGGAAGGAAATCGGCCTTCTCTGCGGGTTCATGCAAGACTTCCAGTGGCATACGGATTTCCTGGACCCGCCCCCGCCCGTCGAGGCCCGCATGGGCGAGATCGCTGATCTGCACAAGAAAGAAGCCGCCCTTAAAGACGCAGGTGAAGCGACGCGCCGTCAGGATATTCTCGTCGAGGCAGGCAATGACATCACCGCCTATATGCAGCCGCTGGGCGTTTCGGTTGCCGCGCAAGCCTCTGCAACGGCCGCGATGTTCCAGACCCTGATCCTGCTCGGCGGGTTCATCGGGCTGCATTACAAGGCGCGTTTTGAAGCGCCGCGCCCCAGCGAGCTTGACCCGAACCTCAAGCCCTTTCTACCGGTCCCGGCGCATTCCTCCTATCCGTCAAACCATGCACTGCAATCCTTCCTGATCGCAGAGCTATTCGCCCGCACTGTGCCGGAACATCCCGGCCTGCCAGCGCTTTATCGGGCGGCGTGGCAGGTGGGCGTGAACCGCGAATGGGCGGGGCTGCACATCCGGTCGGACACCACTGCAGGGCGCATGCTCGCGCGGCGCTGCATGCCGGTCATCGAGCGCGTGATGGAAGATCAGATGGCGCTGGTACGCGCCGAATGGTACTGAAAGGAGCGCAAGCAATGACCACAGTAACTGCAACAACACAGGATCCGACCAAGGGGACCGGCTTCTACCCCAGTTTTCATGCACTGTGGCATCTGAAAGCGCTGTGCGTGATCCAGGGTGACCCCGCAAAGTTCAGCAGCAAGGCATGGAATCAGGCCAGCGGTGCAGGCGATGAGTCCGCTGTCCGCATCGTGATCATGGATACGACGGTCGATTGGGAGCATCCCAACCTCCAAGGTGTGATCGACACAGGAAAGATGCGGGATTTCTCGGGCATGAATGCTGGCGAAGCTGTCGATCCCGATACTGGACCCACGATCTACGGCGCGCATGGCACCGCCGTCGCAGGGCTGATCGGCGCGCGCCCGGCCACAGTCAAGCTGCAATTGCCCGAGCGCGCGGGCCTGCTCAATGAGGGCAAGACGGTGCAGAAGGACACCGCGCTGCCCTATGCAGGCATCAACCCGTTCTGCACGATCATTCCCATCTCGCTGACAGCCGCGCCCGATCCGGATATGGTCCTCGCGGCCTTGCGGTATATCGGCCAACTCGACCCCGCACCGCAGATCATCGTCATTGCTGCCGCCTGGGACGACACCTCGCGCGCGCTGCAGGATAAGCAGAGCTTCGACGAGACTGAGGGGAAATGGTCGCAAGTCAATGCGGTGCTTGAAACAATCTGCGAAAACAGCCTCGTGTTATGCGCGGCGGGCAATGCCGGCGCGGGCGCGATGGCTTATCCTGCCATTCTCGCTGGCCGGTTCCCCGGTCTGATTGCGGTGACGGCCTGTGATATGGACGCAAACCCGTTGACCTATGCCTATCGCCCCAGGCCGGATCAGAGCAACATCATCGCGACGCTCAGCACCCAAAGCCCCAGATATGATAGCGAGAGAGTTTTTCTGGACCCTTGGGCCGAAGTCGATTCCTATCTGAAAACACCTGAAGGCACGACGGATTTTCCCAAGCAGCGGATCATCTCGCTCGATCCGCGTGGGCGGCGAGGCTACAATCCGTCAATCTACCGCTACGATCCGCCTGGCGATGGCCCGCATCTCGAAATCGCCTCGCTCTATGCGGAATTCTCGGGCACCTCAGCAGCAACGGCCATCGCCGCTGGCCTGATCAGTCTGGCGATGCAAAACGAAGGAAAGAGCAAGATCGATCCGGCCAAACTGCCCGGACCGGGGACATTATTCGACCTTGATGCCGCATCGCAGCTTTTGTGATCACGGTCTCTGCGCCATGGCGGGGGTCCGGGGCACAGGTGCGGGCGTGGTGAAGCGGGCAGTCTGACCCGGCGAGATCGATCGGGGCAGATCGTCCGGGATGTTGTTTTTGCATATTTATCCATCGGCATTTTCTGACTATACTCGCGCCAAAGACCAGATAATCATATAATAATCATATCACGCCATGCATTGCGTCTGGCGCAGCAGCGGGGACAAGGCCATGATTCGATCTGAACTGATCCAGAAGATTGCAGAGGAAAATCCGCATCTCTATCAACGCGATGTGGAGCGGATCGTGAACACGGTTTTTGGCGAGATCACCGAAGCCCTTGCGCGTGGTGAGCGCGTGGAGTTGCGTGGCTTCGGCGCATTTTCGGTCAAGTCGCGCGATGCGCGGATCGGGCGCAACCCGCGCACGGGCGAGAGTGTCGAAGTCGAAGCAAAGGCTGTCCCATTTTTCAAGACCGGCAAGCTGTTGCGCGACCGGTTGAACGGACTGGAAGGATAAAGGATCATGATGGCGTATCTGCGCTATGCGTTTGCCGCGCTCGTGGCGGCTGTTTTCATCACTGTGGCGCTGGCGAATCGCGCGATGGTCGAGGTCAAGCTCTTGCCGGACGCTCTGGCGCAGCTCACAGGCATCAGTCTTGATATCAGTCTGCCATTGTTTCTGATCATGGGGCTTGCGATTGCGGCTGGATTGGTGCTGGGCATCATCTGGGAATGGCTGCGCGAACACAGCATCCGTGCGGATGCTGCCCGCCTGCGCCGTGAACGCGACGCCACACGTTCGGAATTGCAGCGTGTCGACAAGCGCGCCGCTGACGGGCGCCGCGACGATGTTCTGGCACTTGTTGACGGGAAATGAGCCAGCCGCATGGCTGAACCTATCTCTGTCAAGATCTGCGGGCTGACCCGCCCGCAGGATGTCACCGACGCGGTCACTGCCGGGGCGCGATATCTGGGGTTCGTCTTCTTCCCGCGCTCACCGCGTCATCTGTCCTTGGACGCTGCGGCCGCATTGGCGCAAGCCGTGCCCCCCGGTGTGGCGAAAGTCGCGCTGACGGTCGATGCCGATGATGCGGCGCTTGATGCGCTGCTGGCACAGGTGCCGGTCGATCTGCTGCAATTGCATGGCCATGAAACGCCCGACCGTGTGGCCGAAATCAAGGCGCGCACAGGTCTGCCTGTGATGAAGGCCGTGGGCGTGGCCGAGGCCAGCGACCTGGCCGCGCTTGACGCCTATCAGGCCGTGGCCGATCAGATCCTGCTCGACGCCAAACCCAGCGGGGCCGGGGATCTGCCGGGCGGCAATGGGCTGAGTTTCGACTGGCACCTGATCGCGGGGCGGGCGTGGTCCAAACCCTGGATGCTCGCTGGCGGGCTGACCCCCGAGAATGTCGCCCGCGCGATCACCCTGACGGGGGCGCGACAGGTGGATGTGTCCTCAGGGGTTGAGACGGCGCCAGGTCAGAAGGACGCGGCGCGGGTGGCGGCGTTTGTTGCGGCGGCGCGGGATCGCGAAACGTGACGGGGACTGAAATGCGCGGTGCGCAATAAGGCGATTTATGGAAGCACTTCCAGAGTCCTCAGGCTGCTTTTCACGCGCTGCCTGATGGCTTTTCTTTGAATTGCAGTGGAGAGGACGGAAGCGATGGCGACGGAAAGAGATTGGGTCGATTATGTCAGTTTGTTGGTGCAGGTCGTTATCCCCTTTTTGCTGGTTTTGGTGCCGATCTATGTCGCCCCGCATGTCGTCTCGAAGATAGAGGATGAGCAAAAGAAAAACAAAACAGCACGGATACGAGAGGAGTTGAAACTTCTTCTGGACTCGCTCCGCAAAAGGGTTGTTGAGGCGCAGAAAGATTACAATGAGAACGGATATAGAAACAGAAGTTTTCAGCCATGTGATGACCCGAACCGGCTTGAAGAAGCCCAGATTTCCGAGCTAAGACAGCGCGCTGATGGGTTTCAGGCAGAAATAACCGATTGTGTGAAAGCTTTTCGTGATCTTGTAAAAGGATCGGCCGATTTTGCGATAGAAGCCATGCTTGACGTCTACAAGGCCGAGGCAGCGCTCGCTGAACTGGAAAACACCATGCAAGTTCAGCGTCACGAATGGTTGGAGAATCCCGATGGCCGCAGCGTCACGCAGGCAGTTGCGTATAAGCATCTTGGCTCTGTTATCGCCGCGATCGACGATGTGTCGGCAAAGCTTGCCCGCGCGTCCTGAGGGAATTGAAATTGAGACTTGCGTGGCGTCCTGTCGAACCGGTCTGGACGTT
>SKIM01000123.1 GCA_007116445.1 Natronohydrobacter sp. | reverse complement strand
TGCGACAGGTTGAGCAGGTCGTTGTTTCCCTTCTGCGGATGCTCGCTGTGATGCGTGCAGCCACAGCCGGGTTTATGCGCGGTGAAATCCTCTTCGGACAAGCCAAGGGTCTGAATTTGCGTGCCCATTGCCCCGTCAAGGATCAGAATGCGATCGCGGGCTGCAGCCTGCAATGCGCGCTCTACTGAGGTCGGCTCTGCTTTGAAGCGAAAGGTCATGCGATGCTCCGATAATCTGGTGTCGATGTATCAGAGCATCCATGAAAAGAAAAATTCATGAAATGAATGAAGATTATGAGCTCTGCGCATGTTCGTGCTGAGGCTTCGGGAATGGACGTCGAAGGGATTGGTAACCTTTCTGCGCGATAAACAGGGGAGCGCGTAGCCCAGACAAAGCGGTTTTTCGATCATGCCACAGCAGAGCCTTTCGGCGCCCGATCTGCGACCTGTCCGCCTGTTCAGTGCCGGGCATCGGCGTCTGCTCTGGGTGATCGGCGTAATCAGTGTGGTCACGAACCTGCTGATGCTGACCGGCCCGGTGTTCATGCTTCAGGTCTATGATCGCGTCCTCTCCAGCCAGTCCGAGGCGACTTTGGTCGTGCTGATGGGATTGGTAACCTTCCTCTACCTGATTTTCGGCCTGCTCGACCATGCACGCGCCCGGATAGCGGCACGATTGGGTGCGCAGATTCAGGTGCAGCTGGATCGACCGCTCTTTTCTGCAGCGCTGGGCGATGGTCAGATGCAACGGCCAGGTGCTACTGGTGTCACGCAGGATCTGAGCTTTGTGCAACAGGTCAGCGGCGCGCCCGTCTTCATGGCGCTGTTCGATTTCCCTTGGGTGCCGCTGATGATCGGGGTCATCGCCTTGCTGCATCCGGTTCTGGGGTTGGTGGCGCTTGGCTCTGCGTTGATGCTGGCAGGGCTTGGCGCACTAAGCCTGCTGCGCAGTCGCCCCCTGGTCAGCGCAAGTCAGGCAGCCACCCGCGCCAGTGAAGACATCGCGCAGAGCATCGCCAAGGATATCGGCCAGTTTGATGCACTGGGCATGCGGTCAAGCATCCTCGCGCGCTGGCAGGCGTTGCGCGACGCCGCGCTGGCGCGCAGCCTGGCCGTTCAGGATGATGCAGGCCGGTTTGGTGCCAGTGCGCGTGCGTTGCGCCTTTTCCTTCAATCCGCGATTCTTGCGACAGGGGCCTGGCTCGTCTTGCAGGGGCAATTGTCCGCCGGGGGCATGATTGCGGCCTCGATCATTCTGGGCCGCGCACTGGCACCTCTGGACCAGCTCATCGGAAGCTGGCCGCAATTGCAGGCAGCCCGCGCGGCGCTGGGCAGAATTCGCGCACTCGCGGCGACGGTGGCCGTCACCGGCGACATGCGCAGCAAGCCCAGACCCACGGGACAGCTCACAGTGGCAAACCTGTCGCTGCGCGTGGCTCAGGGCGCAATGGCCCCGCAGACTTTGTTGCATGCGATCAGCTTCGAGCTTCGTCCCGGTCAGGCCATTGGCGTGATCGGACCCACCGGCGCAGGCAAATCGACCCTGGCTGAAACCCTGGCCGGAGTGCAGCGCGCGACCATCGGGGAGATCCGGCTCGGCGGCATTCCCTATGCGCAATATCCGCGCGAAGAGCTGGGCCGCGCGCTGGGATATCTGCCGCAGCATGTCACCCTCTTCAGTGGCACTCTGCGCGAAAATATTGCCCGGCTCGATCCTGATGCTGACGAAAATGCAGTCATTGAAGCCGCGCTTGTTGCCGGGGTCCATGATCTGATCCTGAGTTTGCCACAGGGGTATGACACGCTCATCGGACCATCGGGCCTGCGGCTTTCGGCAGGGCAGACCCAGCGGATCGGGCTTGCGCGCGCGCTCTATGGCGATCCCGCGCTCCTGATCCTTGATGAACCCAATGCCCATCTCGACGATCCCGGTTGCCGCGCGCTCAATCAGGCCATCCGCGCGACCAAATTGCGCGGTGGCAGTGTCGTGATTGTCGCGCACAGGCCCTCTGCCATTGCCGAATGCGATCTGCTCATGAAGCTCGATCGTGGTGTGATCACGGCACTCGGGCCTGCCGGGACAGTGCTCAAGGATGTGACACGCAACAGTCCCGAGATTGCTGTCGCGATGAAGCCGGTCACCACGCAGCAGGCCACAGTCGAGACGTTTCCATGGGAGTGGCGCGGAACGAGGGCACAATCATGACCGCGCCCGAGACATATTCCGCGAAACGATATCTCTGGCTTGCGGGGCTGGCGCTCGCGGTCTTGTTTCTTGGCTTTGGCGGCTGGTCCGTGTCGGCAGTGATTGCAGGTGCCGTGGTCGCACAAGGCCAGCTTGCCATCGAAGATGACCGCCGGATCATCCAGCACCCGACAGGTGGCGTGATCTCGGCGATCCATGTCCGTGAGGGGCAGCATGTCCGGTCCGGGCAGTTGCTGATCGCGCTCGAAGGGGCGGACTTGCGCTCTGAACTGATTTTGCTGGAAACGCGCCATGCCGAGATACAGGCCCGCCGCGCGCGGATCGAAGCGGAGAGGGACCAGCGCGCGACGATTGCCTTTCCTGAAGACCTTCTGGCGCTGGCTCGAAGTGATCCTGACATCATGGCCGAGATGGACGGCCAGCGCCGCCTGCTAGAGGCGCGGCAGGCGACGCATGCGGGGCTCGTGGCGCAACTGAAACAGCGCGCCATGCAGATTACCGCGCAAATTGACGGCATCACCGCGCAAATCTTGGCGCTTAAGCGACAGCGCAGCCTTGTCGCCCAAGAATATGAGAGCCAGCAGCGTTTGCTGGGCCAGGGGCTGACGCAGGGCGTGCGGGTCATGGCGCTGGCGCGTGACCTGGCGAGGTTTGACGGGGAAGAGGGGGCGCTGCGCGCTGAGCGCGCGGCTGCCGCCGAACGCGCTGCAGAGACGGAGCTGCAAATCCTGTCGTTCGCCGCTCAGCGACGGGAAGATGCCGAGCGCGAATTGCGCGAAACAGTGGCCGTGCAGGCCGAATTGGTAGAACGCATCCGTGCCCTGCGGCGCGATGTCGAGCGTCTGGAGTTGCGGGCATCCGTTTCCGGGGTCGTCTATGGTCTGCAGGTCAGGGCTGCGCCAGCGATCTTGCGTGCGGCCGAACCGGCCATGGTCATTGTGCCGGAAGAAAGCCCGTTGATCATCACTGCGCGGGTTCCGCCCGCGCAGATCAGTCAGGTTTTTCCAGAGCAACAAGCGTTGATCCACATCTCTGCGCTCAACACACGCGCGATCCGCCAGATCTTTGCGCAGGTCAGTCATATCTCGGCGGATGCCTTTGTCGATAATCAGACCAACGAAAGCTACTATCTCGTGGAACTGCAGTTCCTGCCTGACAGTCTGCCTGCGGTGTCCGGCGCCCGCCTGCTTCCGGGCATGCCAGTCGAGGTGTTTCTGCAGACTGAGAGCCGACGGCCCATTGATTATCTGACCCGACCGCTGAGCGACTATCTGATGCGGGCGATGCGCGAGGGATGAGCTGCAAGGAGTGAACGCGCGGCGCCCCCCCTGTCGCTTGAGCGGCGGCAAGCCAACGGTCTTGCTGCCGCGCGGAATTCGCCCTGCGTCGGGCCCTTTCGCATGACCTGTCGAGCATGCGTGGTTTTCGCAAGGATCATTGTCCCCCGCAGGCTTGCATTTTCTGGACGAATACCGCATTGGCCTTTGTGAACATGTGAAGGGTCTGGCCATGGTCACCAGTGCCTTGCAGGCAAGTCGAACAAGCTGGATCGTGCTGATCGCCATCAGCCTGTGCCACATGATCAATGACATCATGCAGAGCCTTCTGGCCGCGCTCTATCCGCTTCTGGCGATGGAGTTCGATCTCAGCTTCTGGCAGATCGGCCTGATGACCTTTGCGTTCCAGGTCACGGCGTCATTGCTCCAGCCAGTGGTCGGGCTGGTCACGGATCGCAAACCCCTGCCGCAATCCCTGCCTGTCGGGATGGCGGCCACGATTTGCGGGCTGGTGTTGCTGGCGTCTGCGACGAGCTATGCCGCGCTTCTGACCGGCGCGATGCTCATCGGCATCGGCTCGGCGGTGTTCCACCCCGACTCGAGTCGCGTGGCGCGGCTGGCTTCGGGCGGAAAGTTCGGCACGGCGCAATCGCTGTTTCAGGTCGGCGGCAATTTCGGCTCGGCACTGGGGCCGCTGCTGGCGGCGTTCATCGTGGTGCCATTGGGGCGCCCGAGCGTTGCGCTTTTCGCCATCCTTGCGCTTCTGGGCGTGGTGATCCTGAACCGCGTGGGGCTGTGGTATGGCGCCCTCGCACGCGCAAATGCAGCCCGTCCGCGGGAACGCGCCGTTCACGGCCTGTCCCGGGAGCAGGTGGTCTGGGCGATCGTGATCCTTGCGATCCTGACTTTCTCCAAGAACGCCTACACCGCAAGTATTTCTAGCTACTACACTTTCTTTCTGATAGGCCGCTTTGACCTTGGCATTGTGCCTGCGCAACAGATGCTGTTCCTCTTTCTGGCCGCAACTGCCGCCGGGGTCATGTTGGGTGGGCTGATCGGGGACCGTTTCGGGCCGTTGGTGGTGATCTGGATCTCGATTCTCGGCGTGTTGCCATTCACGCTGCTGTTGCCGCATCTTGGGCTGGTGGCGACCGGGATCGTGTCGGTCGTCATCGGGGTGATCATCGCATCGGCCTTTCCCGCGATTGTCGTCTATGCGCAGATGCTTTTGCCGGGGCGGATCGGGCTGGTTGCAGGGATCTTCTTCGGCTTTGCCTTCGGCATGGGGGGGATCGCGGCGGCACTCTTGGGGGTCATAGCGGATCTGCGGGGCATAGGCTGGGTCTATCAGGCCTGCGCCTTCCTGCCCGCGCTGGGCGTGCTGACTGTCTTCCTGCCCCGCCGGATCGCGCTGACCCCTTGACCGGAAGGGGCGCTTGGGATAGCTCAGCAGCAGCGCGGGCATGGTGAAATGGTATCACACGAGCCTTCCAAGCTCTTGGTGCGGGTTCGATTCCCGCTGCCCGCTCCAAATCTTGCAATTTCAGAGCGATATCTTCCTGTGGTGATCTGGCAGGGCCAGATCAGCCCGATGCGTGCGACTGACTTGAGCAGAGAAGGGATTTGTCACTGATGCTGGCGCCTGCTAGGTCTTGGCCGACAGTCTGGCGCAGGAAAACAGGGAGTATGCGATGGCCTTCAACGCTTTATTGGTCGAGAAAGATGATGCTGGCAAGACGCATGCCAGTGTGACCGCATTGCAGGACGATCAGTTGCCAGCAGGCGACGTGACGGTCGCGGTCGAGTATTCCACTGTGAATTACAAGGACGGGCTGTGCATCGGGCCTGGTGGCGGATTGGTGCGGAACTACCCGCATGTGCCGGGCATCGATTTCGCTGGCACGGTCGAGTCTTCGTACGATCCGCGCTATGCACCAGGCGACCGTGTCGTTCTGACCGGTTGGCGCGTCGGCGAATCCCATTGGGGCGGATATGCGCAGAAAGCCCGCGTCAAGGCCGATTGGTTGGTGCCACTGCCCGACGGCCTGAGCACGAGACAGGCCATGGCCGTGGGCACAGCAGGCTTCACGGCGATGCTGGCGGTCATGGCCTTGGAAGCGCATCACCTGCGCCCCGGGGATGGGCCGGTTCTGGTCACAGGCGCTGCGGGCGGGGTGGGATCTGTCGCGGTGGCGCTGCTGGCGCAGCTCGGCCATGAGGTTGCCGCCGTGACCGGACGGCCAGAGACGGAGGCCTATCTGCGCGACCTCGGGGCCAGCCAGATCGTGCCGCGCGACATGATCAACGAGACAGTCAAGCGGCCGCTCGAATCCGAAATCTGGGCGGGTTGTGTGGATGCAGTCGGCGGCGCGATGTTGGCGCGGCTTCTGGGCCAAATGAAATATGGCACGTCTGTCGCGGCTGTCGGGCTGGCGGGGGGGGCTACGCTGCCTGCAACAGTGATCCCGTTTCTGCTGCGGGGCGTCAATCTGCTGGGGATCGATTCTGTCCTGCAGCCCTATGAGAACCGCGTTCAGGCCTGGGAGCGGATCGCGCGCGATTTGCCGATAGACAAGCTTGAATCGATGAGTCGTCCCGCCACACTTGCCGACCTGCCGAAACTGGGTGCGGATATTCTGGCCGGACAGGTTCAGGGGCGTATCGTCGTTGATGTCAATGCCTGAGAGTGCAGCGCGCTTTTTGTTTACGCCATGAGGAAACAAAGCCCCTGACCGGTCCGGCAGGGGCTTTGCATATTCGTTTTGCACTGGGTTGCGGCGCACTGTCCGACACGATGTCCGCAATCAGATGACACCGAAGAGCATCAGGACAAGCACCGCTGACAGAGGAACACCCAGGAACCAGAGAATGATTGGCATTTTGCACATCCTTTCTATTCGGGATGTAACCTTCTGCCCGTCATTCGGTTCCAGCGCTGTCGCGCTTTCTGATCAGGGTTTCGCGCGTCGCGACGCAGTGCCACCGCGGCGTTGGCGTGGCACGAGCGACAGGGACATTGGTGCCAGTGGCGCGCGGGCCGATGTGATCAGCAGATCGCAGAAGACGGCCACAGCGGGCGAATTGTGACGATAGCGCGATGCTTCGGCATGGGCGGCCATCGCTGCAGCTGCATAGCCTGCATTGCCCGGAACCCCGCCAAGCCACTGGAGATACCCCAGTTGGCCCAGCTCAAGCGCGCGCTTGGGCGAGACTTGGCCGATATCAAGCTGACGGATCGTTCGTTCCAGTAGCATGCTGCCCTCCATGGTGCAGGCGCCTTTGCAACGCGAATGAGTCACGACGGCGCTGATGCTCCATCACCCACGGGCGGAACTATCGCATGATCCGGCTCTTCTGTCGACAGATGATGCATCTCGCGGCCGGGTATGGGCAGCCATCACCGCCGCGGCCTTGCATCAGGACAGCCGCAGGTAAATTTCCTGCCTTCATGGGGTGTTTTCCTGCGCAGGGATCATGTTAGCGTCGCCGCGCTTTTCGAAGACCTGATCATTGCTGGCCCGCGCCAGGGCAAAGATGCGTCCGGCCCCTTCCAAGGGCGCGGACGCAGCGAAAAAGAAAGAAGGGAGGAACGCATGTCAAATACCGACAATGACGCCAGTGCAGAGGCGGTGCAGGAGGCGCTGCCAGAGCCTGAAGGCGCGTCCGAGTTGATTGAGACGGATTACGAGATTGGCCAGGACAATATCACCCCGCGGATTGGGCCCTTCGGGTTGGATATCCATAACCCGGTTTTCGCCATTTCCGGGCTTGTGGTCATCGCCTTCGTGATCATCACGCTGGCCTTCCAGGACAGTGTCGGCCCGGCGCTTGGCGATATGCGGGCCTTCCTCACATCGAGCTTCGACTGGTTCTTTCTGATGGCCGGCAATATTTTCGTGCTGGTCTGTCTGGGCATCCTGATCTCGCCGCTTGGCAAGGTTCGGATCGGCGGGGCAGAGGCAACCCCGGATTACAGCTATGCCGGTTGGTTCGCGATGCTCTTTGCTGCGGGCATGGGCATCGGGCTGATGTTTTTCGGTGTTCTGGAGCCCGCATATTACTTTGCCACCCCCTGGGGAGATCAGCCATTGTCGCGCGATATCGGTCTTGTCGATGGTGCGCTGATGGACCCTGCGACCGTCGAGGCTGCGCGCCTGACCGCCATGGCTGCCACGATTTATCATTGGGGCCTGCACCCCTGGGCGATCTATGCCGTGGTCGCGCTGAGCCTTGCGCTTTTCGCCTATAACAAGGGCCTGCCGCTTACGGTGCGGTCGATCTTCTACCCCATTCTTGGCGAGCGCGTCTGGGGCTGGCCGGGCCATATCATCGACACGCTAGCAGTGTTTGCCACGCTTTTCGGACTGGCCACCTCGCTGGGCTTTGGCGCACAGCAGGCTGCGGCGGGGATCGGGTTTGTCTTCGGCATTGACGGGATCAATGACACTGTGACCTTCTCGGTGATCCTGATCGCAGCGATCACGGGGCTTGCGCTCATCTCGGTCCTGCGTGGGCTTGACGGTGGGGTCAAGGTGCTGTCCGAGATCAATATGGTGCTGGCCGTCATCCTGATGACTTTCGTGATCCTCGTTGGCCCGACGCTTACCCTGGTGTCGCAGTTTTTTGGCAATCTGGGCGCCTATTTCACGGACATACTTGCTTTGTCCAACCCCGTGGGGCGCGATGATGATGGCTACCGGCAGGGCTGGACTGCCTTTTACTGGGCGTGGTGGATCAGTTGGTCACCCTTTGTCGGCATGTTCATTGCCCGTGTCAGCCGGGGGCGCACCGTGCGCGAATTCATCACCTGTGTCCTGCTTATCCCGACCATTGTCTCGGCGATCTGGATGACCGCATTTGGCGGGACGGCAATCGACCAGCTGATCAATCAGCTGACGGAGAGTGCCGTGTTCGGCTTTGTCGTGGCTGATTATGTACCGGAGTTGTCGCTCTTCGGGATGCTGTCGGAGCTGCCGCTGGCGGCCGTCACCTCGGTCATCGGGATCATTCTGGTGATCGTGTTCTTCGTCACCTCATCGGATTCCGGCTCGCTGGTGATCGATACGATCACGGCAGGCGGCAAGATCAATGCTCCGGTCAGCCAGCGCGTGTTCTGGGTGATCTTCGAAGGGCTGGTGGCGGCGACACTGTTGATCGGTGGTGGGCTGCTCGCCCTGCAGGCTGCCGCAGTGTCGACCGGTCTGCCCTTTGCGATTGTTCTGCTCATCGGCTGTGTCGCACTGGTCAAGGGGTTGCTCAGCGAACCGCGCTGAGTTTCGTTTCACGATGGCGGACAGATCCGGGGCGCACGCGCCGGATCGTCTCATCCGGGCGCGGGGTCAGACGCTCCCCCGCCCGCGTCGCGTCAGGCGCGGTGGGCGGGGCAGGCGGCGGCCACAGGCCAGTCCGATGAGGCGCGCGGTGGTCACGCCGACCAGCCATAGATCGAAGCCTGGCGACTGGTGGCGCTGATAGATCAGGTCAAGCCGTGCCTTGCGCGGGATGCAGGCGCGCCGATAGAGCGCATCCGTCTCAGAGGCGGTTGTGCATCGGGCGAGCAGGCGCGTTTCATGCGCCGCATAGACCAGCGAAGCCAGGCCCGTCACGCCAGGCGGCATGGCCAGCACAGTGTCGTAGATCTCGGGGAAGGCCTCGACATAGCTGCGCAGCGGTGGGCGCGGCCCGACAAAGCTGATCTCGCCGCGCAGGATATTGATCATCTGCGGCAATTCATCCAGCCGCATCCGGCGCAGATGGTGTCCCAGTGGCGTGATCCGCGCGGCCTTATCGCCGCCCGAGACGCCATGATCGTCGGATACAACATGCATGCTGCGCAGCTTCCACAGAATGAAGCCTTGCTGCGGACTGCGCATCCGCTCCGCGCCATAGAAAACCGGACGCCCCTGCAGCAGCCAGGACACGAGCGCAAGCGTCCCGAGCAAAGGCAAAAGGACTGGTGCGAGCAGGGCCAGCAGCCCCAGATCCAGCAGGCGTTTGGCGCGCGGCATCACATCAGCGCTCTGTCAG
>SKIM01000248.1 GCA_007116445.1 Natronohydrobacter sp. | reverse complement strand
GTGGCGCGTCTTGGCAACTCTGCTGTCGCCCCCCTCGGGTCACACTGCATTTGGCATCGGCACTGCTGTGATCTGCATGCTTATGGGTTAGCTCATCGCGATTACGGGGATCGACCCTTTCGCGCTGGCGCTGCGGCTGCGGCTTTTTTGCACCGGATTGATCAGTATCAAAGACAGGTTTTGGCTAGCGTGCCATAGCGGGACGTCGCCCATTTATTGCAAGGAGTCTTTCTTATGACCGAAGCCACTGTGTCCGCTCTGAAGGTCGAACCCGGGGTTGATGCGCAGCAAGATGTCGCATCCGCGGCGGCCGAGACGCAGCAGACCGAAGCGCGCGACACAGGCAAGCGCTTGCCCACGGCGCCCAAGGGCCACAACTGGCGACCCGATGCGTCCACCCTGACGACAGAAGAGATCCGGCAATATTTCGAATCCGACCGCTATCCCTACCGCTACAAGATGGCGCGCGCGCCCTATGAGCAGGAAAAGGCGCGGTTGCAGGCCGAGCTTCTGAAGGTCCAGAAATGGGCCATCGAGACGGGCGAGCGGTTTGTCTTTTTGTTTGAAGGGCGCGACGCAGCGGGCAAGGGCGGCACGATCAAGCGCTTCAATGAGCATCTGAACCCGCGTTTTGCGCGCGTCGTGGCGCTGAACAAGCCGTCCGAGAGGGAGCTCGGCCAGTGGTATTTCCAGCGCTATGTCGAGCATCTGCCGACCTCGGGCGAAATGGTGTTCTATGACCGCAGCTGGTACAACCGCGCGGGCGTCGAGCGCGTGATGGGGTTCTGCACACCGACGGATTATCTGGAATTCATGCGGCAGGCCCCGGAATTCGAACGCATGCTGGTGCGCTCGGGCATCCGGTTCTACAAATTCTGGTTCTCGGTGACGCCGGAAGAACAGCGCCGCCGCTTCAAGGCGCGCGAGACGGATCCGCTCAAGCGCTGGAAGCTGTCGCCCATCGACAAGGCGTCACTGGGGCTGTGGGATGAATATACCAAGGCCAAGGAAGCGATGTTCTTCTATACGGACACGGCGGATGCGCCCTGGACTGTGGTCAAGTCCAAGGACAAGAAACGCGCGCGGCTGGAATGCATGAAGCATTTCCTCTCGACCATCGACTACCCGGACAAGGATCCCGAAATTGCGCGCGCCCCGGACCCGCTGATTGTCGGGCGGGCGCGGCATGTGGTGCTGTCGGGGGTAGAGTTGGACCATGTGATGGGCGTTCAGACCCCCGGCTGAGGCGTCAGGACTTTCGGCGCGGGGGGGCGTTTCCGCCCGCGCCACCGGGTTTGCCGCCGCCGGGCTTTCCTGTCGCAGCTTTGCCGAACCCGGCTTTGCCGCCCGGTCCCTTGCCCGCTGGCGGTTTGCCGCGTTTGGCACCGGGGCGTTCCATGCGTTGCGAGACATCCGCCGCCCCTGCGCGGAAGGTCGGTTTTTCGCGCGGGGCGGGCGCCTCACTGCGGGGGGAGGGGCGCTTGGCGCTGTCGGGACGCGCGGGCTTGGGGCGTGTGAGACTGGCACCGGGCTTGGTGTCGCGCGGTTTTGCGGCCCCGTAAGCCGCTGTCCGGCGTGCGTCATCGGGGGCCTGACGCGGCTTGCGCGGGGCGTCTGCGGCTTTGGTTGCGCGCGGTTCGGGGCGGTGGCTTGGCTCAGGCCGTTTGGCCGCAGCTTTGCGCGGGCCGTCATGTTTGCGCGGGCCAGTCGGGCCATCAGCAGGGCGCGGGCGCGGTTCGGTGCGGTTCGGACGGGCGCTGTCGCGCGGCGGGCGTGCGCTGTCGCGGGGGGCGCTGAGATCCTCGGGCGGGGCGTCCAGTCTGCGCGCGGTCACGTCCTCTTCCAGCACGCCCGACGGGCCGAGTTGCGCCTCAAGCTTGGCGGCAGCGCTTTCGGCGATCTCGACATAGGTGGTGCTGGTCTGCACTTTGATGCGCCCGATCTGGCCTTTGTCCAGCCCGCCCGCGCGGCACAGAAGCGGCAGAAGCCAGCGCGCTTCGGCGCGTTTGTCCTGCCCGATAGACAGCTCGAACCAGGCCGAGGGGCCAAATTCCGCCCGCTCGGGCCGGGCCTTGGCCGCAGGCGGCGCGCCGATATCTTCGGGCGCAGACAGCCCCGCGCGGTAGAGCCGCAGACAGGCCACGGCGATGGCTTCGGGGGTCAGTTCGCTGAGCAATTCGGTAGCGAAGCGCGCTTCATCCTCGCTGGGTGCGTCCTGCCAGACCGGATCGGCGCGCAGCCGTTGCTCATCAAGCGCCAGAATTTCTTCGGGCGTCGGTGCATGGATCCAGTCTGCGGTGATCTTGGCCCATTTCAGCAGCCGGTTGGCCTTGGGTGCGGCGCGGTCGGGCACGATCAGCACCGACACCCCCTTGCGCCCGGCGCGGCCGGTGCGGCCCGAGCGGTGCAGAAGTGCTTCGGTATTCATCGGCAGATCGGCATGGATCACGAGGTCCAGATTGGGCAGATCGATCCCGCGCGCGGCCACATCGGTCGCCACACAGACCCGTGCGCGCCCATTGCGCAGCGATTGCAGCGCGTTGGAGCGTTCGTCCTGGCTGAGTTCGCCCGAGAGGCTGACCACGGACAGGCCGCGATTGGCGAAACGTGCGGCCAGCCGCGCGACTGTGGCGCGGGTATTGGCGAAGACGATGGACGCGGGCGCATCATGGAGCCGCAGCAGATTGATGATCGCATGTTCGGCATCGGCTTGCGCGACCTTGACCGCCTGATAGGCAATATCGGCATGCTGCGCGCCTTTGGAAACCGTCGTGACGCGCACCGCGTCGCGTTGATATTTCTTCGCTATTTCGGCAATTGCGGGCGGCACAGTGGCCGAGAACAGGAGCGTGCGCTTGCTCGCGGGGGCTTCGGCCAGCATGAATTCCAGATCTTCGCGAAAGCCCATGTCGAGCATTTCATCGGCCTCATCGAGCACGATGGCGCGCAGCTGGGTCATGTCCAACGCGCCGCGCATGATGTGGTCGCGCAGGCGTCCCGGGGTGCCGACGACGATATGCGCGCCGCGTTCCAGCGCGCGGCGCTCATTGCGCGCATCCATGCCGCCGATGCAGGACACGACTTGCGCGCCCGCTTTCGCATAGAGCCAGGACAATTCGCGCTGCACTTGCATCGCCAGCTCGCGCGTGGGCGCGATGACCAGCGCCAGCGGCAGCTCTGCTGGGCCGAAATGGAGCGTATCGCCCAGAAGCGTGTGGCCGATGGCAAGGCCAAAGCCCACAGTCTTGCCCGAGCCTGTCTGCGCCGAGACAAGCAGATCGGCATCGGCCAGTTCAGGCGCGGTCACAGCTTCCTGCACATCGGTCAGTTGGTCATAGCCGCGCTCGGTGAGGGCTTCGGAGAGGGTCGAGATCATGGGCAGCAATCCTTGGGGCCGGGCCCCCGCAAGGGCGCTTTGCAAGCGCGCTTGATAGTCCAAGCCTGCCCCCGTGTCGAGGGGCGCGGCGGGCTTTCGCGTTGGCCTGCAACGCCGGATGCCAAAGGGCCGGGACGCTGATGCGGTCCCGGCCCTGTCTGCGTCATCTGGCGCGGGGTTACCGCGTCACTTGGGTATTCGCCCCGATGGCCGTCCCGACAGCCGCGCCGCCCAGAATGGCGGCGGTATTGCCGGAGCCCGAGCCGATCTGCGTGCCGACAGCTGCGCCGGACAGCCCGCCCACCGCCGCATTGATCTGCGGATCATTCGAGCAGGCCGAGATCATGATCGCGCTGGCCGCCATCAGGCTGGAGAGTTTGAGATATGTCATCATGGACCTCCTTGGTCGGTTTTCATGCAAAGCGCCGCGCGTGCCGCGTCGCAGCTTTGTCGCATGTTTATATATGGTGCCGCATCCATTGGTTTCAGTGTCCTGTGCACAAAAACGCGAGATCCTTATCCCGGTTCCGAAATGCCCAGCCCCCTGTCTGTTCGCGCGCCCTCCGCCCTCATCGCCGCGACAGTCACATATCGCGGGGGTTTCGGGCGCTGGGGGGGCAAGGCTCAGGTGATCACATCGGGCTTGGCGCGGCCCGTGCGCGCTGTGATCCCGGCAATGGCTTCGGCGGCGGTGATCACTGGGGCGAGCGCCTCTTGCGGGTCGAGATGCAGCTGGTCGGGGTCGGTTTCCAGCCGTTCGAGATAGACCCGCAGCGTGGCCCCGGCGGTGCCTGTGCCCGAGAGGCGGAAGACCAGACGCGCGCCCCCGTCAAAGAAGATGCGCAAGCCCTGCGCGCCGGCATGTGCGCCATCGACCGGATCATCATAGGCGAATTCATCGGCCCGCGCGATTTTCAGCGGCCCGATGCTCTGGCCTGCGAGTGTCGGCAGCGCCGCGCGCAAATCGGCGATCAGCGCCTGGGCCGCTTCAGCATCGACTTCCTCATAGTCGTGGCGCGAGTAATAGTTGCGCCCGTAGCGCGCCCAGTGATCGGCCATCAGCTCGGCCACGCTTTTGCGGGTCGCGGCCAGGATATTGAGCCAGAGCAGCACTGCCCAGAGCCCATCCTTCTCGCGCACATGGTCCGAGCCTGTGCCCGCCGATTCCTCGCCGCAGAGCGTGGCGCGGCCCGCATCGAGCAGGGTGCCGAAGAATTTCCAGCCTGTGGGGGTTTCAAAGCAGGCGATGCCCTTGGCCTCGGCCACGCGGTCGACCGCGCAGGAGGTGGGCATGGAGCGCGCCACGCCTTTCAGCCCGCCCGCATAGCCCGGCGCGAGATGCGCGAGATCGGCCAGCACCGCCAGACTGTCGGACGGGCTGACATAGCAGCTGCGCCCGACGATCATGTTGCGGTCGCCGTCGCCATCGCTGGCCGCGCCGAAATCGGGCGCGTCCGTGGCATACATGGTGTCCATCAGCGCATGCGCCCAGATCGGGTTCGGGTCCGGGTGGCCGCCGCCGAAATCGGGCAGGGGGGTTGCGTTGACGACCGAACCGGGGGCCGCGCCGAGCCGCCGTTCCAGAATTTCGCGTGCATAGGGGCCAGTGATGGCGTGCATCGCGTCAAAGCGCAGCCGGAAGCCGCTTGCAAACAGCGCGCGCAGGGCGTCGAAATCGAAGATCCGCGCCATCATCTCGGCATAATCGGCGACCGGGTCGATCACTTCGACCACCATCGCGCCGAGATAGGCTTCGCCCAGGCCCGTGATATCGGGGGCAGGGCCGTCCCAGATGCGGTATTCTCTCAGGCTGGCGGTGCAGGCATGGATCGCCTCGGACACGGTTTCAGAGGCAGGCCCACCGTTCGCGCCGTTGAATTTCAGCCCGAAATCGGCATCTGGCCCGCCGGGATTATGGCTGGCCGACAGGATCAGCCCGCCATCCGCACCGCGCAGCCGGATCAGGTTGGATGCGGCCGGAGTTGACAGGAGCCCGCCTTGACCGACGATGCAGCGCGCCGCGCCATTGGCCGCGGCCATGCGCAGGATCACCCCGATGGCCGTATCATTGAAATACCGCCCGTCGCCGCCCAGCACGAGCACCTTGCCCTGCACGCCGCCGATCCCGTCGAAAATCGCCTGCACATAGTTTTGCAGATAGGGGGCGCGTATGAAGACCGGGGTTTTCTTGCGCAGGCCCGATGTGCCGGGTTTCTGGCCCTCAATGGCGGTGGTCGGAACGATCTGGATCATGTGGACAGGCTTTCTTTCGTCACGGGCGCCGCAGATCAGCGGGCATGCGTGATCTAGCGGTTGATCGTGCGCGCGTTGGTGGCACCCCGGACGGTGATCTGGCGCAGGCCAGAGAGCCGGGATGCCGGGATCGCCACGCCTGCTGTCACTAGCCGCGAGGCTTCGGTCGATATCGCCGCATCTGCGCGCGGGGCGGCGATTACGAATTCATAGACCAGCGCGCCGTCGACCGGGCGGCCATTGTTGAGCGCGCGCAGCTCGACATCCCACCAGCCCTGCGTGTCGGGCAGGCCCGTGGCGCGCAGCAGGGCGCCGGTGCTGGTGGGGGTCAGCTCGATATCTGTCACGACAGGGACGAGGGCGCGATTGTCGATGGGGCGGTTCCATCCGCCCTGCGGCACAAGCGTTTCGGTGCTTTCGCGGCCAAACCAGTTCAGCGGGTTGAGCCGCGACTCGCGCACACCGCCGCAGGCCCCGAGAAAAAGCAGCATGGCCATTGTGGCGATGAGGGGCTTTTGCATCCTTGGTCCTTCCGATGGCTGTGGCGCGGGCCGGTTGCCTTGGCCTAGCGCAATCTGCAGGATTTGAAAAGTGCCGCATCGCGCGACCGGGGCGGGCGGCAGGCGCGCGGGCCAAGTGCACGGGGCTGGACCTTTGAGGCCTGCGCGCTTAGCTACAGGACAGATGACATGGAGCGCGCGCAGATGGCCACGACCGCTTTCGAAGAGATTGCCGAGACATTCGAATTTCTGGAGGACTGGGAAGACCGGTATCGACATGTGATCGAGCTGGGCCGCGCCATGCCGCCCATGGAGGAGGCGCTGAAGACGCCTGCGACCAAGGTCGATGGCTGTGCCTCGCAGGTCTGGATCCATCCCCGGCTGGAGGGGGAGGGCGTGCAGGCGCGGTTCGATTTCGCCGGTGACAGCGACGCGATGATCGTGCGCGGCCTGATCGCGGTGCTGCATGCGCTCTATTCCGGGCTGAGCGTGGCCGAGATGCGACAGGTCGATGCGATGGCCGAGCTGGGGCGTCTGGGGCTGGACGCGCATCTGTCCTCGCAACGCTCGAACGGGTTGCGCGCGATGGTCGCGCGGATCGAGGGGATTGCCGCGCAGGCCCGTGCGTGAGCGCTGATCCCACGCTTCTGGTGCAGATGGCCGTGATGCTTCTGGTCATCGGGGGCTTTGCGGGCGTGCTGGCGGGGCTTTTGGGCGTCGGCGGGGGCATCATTCTTGTGCCGGGCTTTTTCTATGCGTTCACGGCGCTGGGCTATGGTGGCCCGCAGCTGATGCAGATGTGTCTGGCGACATCGCTTGCGACGATTGCCGTGACCTCGGCGCGCTCGGTGCAGGCCCATCATCAGCGCGGCGCGGTCGATTGGTCGATCCTGCGCGGCTGGGCGCCGGTCATCGCGCTGGGGGCGGTGCTGGGGGTGCTCGTTGCCGCCAGCCTGCGCTCTGTGGTCCTGCAGGGGATTTTCGGTGTTCTGGGGATGATGCTGGGGCTGTTCATGGCGCTGGGCCACCCTGACTGGCGGCTGGGGCCGCGCATGCCTGTCGGGCTGACACGCGCGGCGCAAGGCAGCAGCATCGGCTTTCTGTCGGTATTGATGGGGATTGGCGGCGGATCTTTCGCGGTGCCGCTGATGTCGCTTTACGGGGTCACGATGCATCGGGCAGTGGCGACTGCGGCCGGGTTCGGGCTGTTGATCGCTGTGCCTTCTGTCGCGGCCTTTGCGCTGGTCCCGGTCGCGCCTGCGCCGCCACTGAGCCTCGGCGCGCTGAACCTGCCGGCTTTCGGGATCGTCATCGCGATGACGCTTCTGACTGCGCCACTGGGGGCGCGGCTGGCGCATGCGCTTGACCCCAAGCCGTTGAAACGGATCTTTGCGGTGTTCATCATGGTCATGGCGCTGAACATGCTGCGCAAGGCGCTCGGCTTCTGATCGCCCGGCCGGGACTTGCGCGCAGGCGCGCTTTGCGGCATGGAAGCGGCCAGCTTTTGGGGAGAGGAAGATCATGAGCCGAGCATTCGTTTTTCCCGGTCAGGGCGCGCAGACCATCGGTATGGGACAGGCGCTGGCCGAGGTCTATCCGGCGGCGAAAGCGGTCTTTGACGATGTGGACGCCGCGCTGGGCGAGAACCTGTCGGGGCTGATCTGGTCAGGCGATATTGCCGAGCTGACGCTGACGGCGAATGCGCAGCCTGCGCTGATGGCGACCTCGATTGCGGTGCTGCGCGCGCTGGAAGCGGAGGGCGTGTCGCTGGAGAGCGCGGCGTTTGTCGCAGGCCATTCGCTGGGGGAATATTCGGCCCTGGCGGCCAGTGGCGCGCTGAGCGTCGCGGATGCGGCGCGGCTGTTGCGGGTGCGTGGGCGCGCGATGCAGGATGCGGTGCCGGTCGGTGTCGGTGCCATGGCGGCAGTGCTGGGGCTGGATCTTGCGGCGGTGAGCGCTGTCGCGCAAGAGGCCGCGCAGGGCGAGGTCTGTCAGGCCGCCAATGACAATGACCCCGCGCAGGTCGTGGTTTCAGGCCATAAGGCGGCGGTCGAACGCGCCGTCGAGATTGCGAAAGCACGCGGCGCCAAGCGCGCGCTGCTGCTGCCTGTCTCGGCGCCGTTTCATTGCGCGCTGATGCAGCCTGCCGCCGAGGCGATGCAGGCGGCGCTGGCCGAGGTGACGCTGAATGCGCCGCGCGTGCCCTTGGTCAGCAATGTGCGCGCCAGTGCCGTGAGCGACCCTGAAGAAATCCGCGCGCTTCTGATCGCGCAGGTCACGGGCGCTGTGCGCTGGCGTGAATCGGTGGCCTGGATGGCCGATCAGGGCGTCACGGAGTTCTGGGAAATCGGTGCGGGCAAGGCGCTGTCAGGCATGGTCAAGCGCATCGTGCGGGGGGCTGAGACGCGCAATTTCGCCGCGCCGCAGGATATTGCCGCGCTGGCCGGATGAGCAAAGGCCGCGTGACAGCGGCCTTTTCGCGATCACGGGATGATGCGGTTGTATTTGACGCCTGCCAGCGACGCCCCGGCCATGATGCCGGACTGGCCGTAAACCACAGCGATGACCGGAGCGAATTGGGTCGTCGTCTCGGTCCCCAGCGAGCCGCCCTGTCGGGGCGTGGCATAGCGCATATCAGCGCTGGCGGCCCAACCGGGTGAGAAGCGGAAATCCGAGAGCGCCTGTTCGGTCATGAAAAACAGCGCATGCGCATATTGTTGTGCGCCGATCTGCAGCCCGATACTGGCGCGGGTGGCGGAATAATAATCCACGGTCGCATCATTGATCCGCAGCGCACCGCGCCCATAGGCGCCGCCGAGGAACAGACCGGCTTCGGACACGACAGGGATATAGAGGATCCCGCGCGCATTGCTGAACAGGTCATCGAGCGAGGGATAATTCGTGCGCAGATAGTCACGCGCTGCATCCACGCGCGCGTCCAGCGCTGCGGCCCCTTCGCCGCCGATTGGATTGGAACAGCCGGCCAGCGCGGTCATTGCCGCCAGCCCCGAGAATGCGAATACCCGCCGGTTCATCTGGGTCATGCGTCTGCCTCATGTGATCAGGTGGGGGCTTTGTTGCCCTCTTGTGCGCTCTTTGTACCGCGCCCGCGCGGCTTTGTCACCTGCAACCGGCGCGTGTCCTGCGCTTTCAGCAGGGCTTCGCCCTGATACGCGGCAGGATCAGCCGTGCAAGGCGGCGGCGACGCGCGGGGCGAAATAGGTCAGGATCCCGTCGCAGCCTGCGCGCTTGAAGGCCATCAGGCTTTCCAGCATGACCTTTTCGCCATCGAGCCAGCCATTTTCGGCCGCGGCCATCAGCATCGCATATTCGCCCGAGACCTGATAGGCGAAAGTTGGCCGCTGGAAGCGGTCCTTCACGGCGCGGCAGATATCGAGATAGGGCAT
>SKIM01000187.1 GCA_007116445.1 Natronohydrobacter sp. | reverse complement strand
CGCCCATGTGAAACAGGAAGGCTGGTTTTCCATCAGAGGTCAGCGCCCCATGTCCCAGATCGTCACCCGTTTTGCACCCTCGCCCACAGGCTATCTGCATATCGGAAATCTGCGCACGGCACTGTTCAATTACCTGATCGCGCGCAAATCCGGCGGGCAGTTCATTTTACGGCTTGATGATACGGATGCAGAGCGGTCGAAGCAGGACTATATCGACGCCATTCAGGAAGATCTGGACTGGCTGGGGCTTGGCTGGGACCGCATCGAACAGCAGTCGAAACGCCTGGACCGCTATCAGGCGGCGGCAGACAAACTGCGCGCGGATGGGCGTTTCTACGAGTGTTTTGAAAGCCCCACAGAGCTGGACCTGAAGCGCAAAAAGCAGCTCAATATGGGCCGCCCGCCGGTTTATGACCGCGCGGCGCTGGCGCTTGACGATGCGGCGAAAGCAGCATTGCGCGCCGAGCGGGCAGGCTACTGGCGGTTTTTGCTGAACCAGAACCGGATCGAATGGGAGGATGGCATCCTCGGGGCGCTGTCGATCGATGCGGCCTCCGTTTCCGACCCGGTGCTGATCCGCGGCGATGGTCAGGTGCTCTACACGCTGGCCTCAGTGGTCGATGACATGGAGATGGGCGTCACGCATATCGTGCGCGGGTCGGACCATGTGACCAATACCGCAACCCAGATTCAGATCATCGAAGCGCTGGGCGGCACCGCGCCGGCCTTCGCGCATCACTCGCTCTTGACCGGGCCGCAGGGCGAGGCGCTGTCGAAACGTCTGGGCACGCTGAGCTTGCGCGATCTGCGCGCGCAAGGGGTCACGCCTGCAGCGCTTCTGTCACTGATGGCGCGGCTGGGCTCCAGCCAGCCGGTCGAGCTGCGCATGACGCTGGATGACATCGCCGAGGGCTTCGATCTGGGCCAATTCGGGTCCGCGCCGACGAAATTCGATGCCGAAGACCTCTGGCCACTGACCCGCGCTGATCTGCAGTCCCGCCCCTATGCAGCCGTTGCCGATCAGATCGCAGCGCTTGGGGTGCCGGCACAGATCGCGCCGCAATTTTGGAATGTCGCGCGCGAGAATATCGCGAAGCTGGATGATCTGGCGGATTGGTGGGCGCTGTGTCGTGACGGTGCCGCGCCCGAAATTGCCCCCGAAGACGCGGAATTTGTCGCAGAAGCGCTTCAGCTTCTGCCCCCGCCGCCTTACGGGCCCGAGGCCTGGGCCGATTGGACAAGCGCGGTCAAGGACGCGACCGGGCGAAAGGGCAAAGGCTTGTTCATGCCGCTGCGCAAGGCTCTGACAGGTCAGAGCCATGGGCCAGACATGCGCGCGCTGATGCCGTTGCTGCAACAGGTGCGCGCGCTCGACTGAGTGCCGGACGCCCCCCCCTGCACGGCCATGCCGTCAATGCCCGTATGCGACGCAAAAATCAGAGCCCGGTTCGGAACTCTGCGATCAGGCTGTGCACCACGGCGCGCAGCGCCTCTTCATCTGTGGCCCCGTCGTCCCGCGCGGCGGCAAGAACCGCACGCTGGCGCTCTGAACTGGTCCCCATGGACAGAATATCCTGCGCTCCGCGCAGTTCATTGAGGCAGCCCAAAACCATCGCATCTGCTTCCAGCAACTCGATGAGCTCGGCCATCAGATCCGCCATCGGAACCAGCGCACCCTTGCCGATATCCAGAAGCCCCTCGCGCGGCCCATAGCGCTGCGCACGCCAGCGGTTTTCGGCAATCAGGAAGCGGTCATAAATCCGCCAGCGCTGATTGCGGCGGCGCAGCTCAACCAGCATCCGCGTGATCGCCTGCACCAGCGCGGCGATGGTCAGCGTGTGTTCCATGATTGGCATCACATCGCAGATCCGCGCCTCCAGCGTCGGAAAGCGGGCCGAGGGGCGAATGTCCCACCAGATCTTCGTCGTGTCTTCGATCAGACCAGCCTCGATGATGGTATCGACCGAACGGCGATATTCGCCATAGCTGATGAAATCCGGTGGCAGGCCCGTGCGCGGCAGGTTGTCAAACACACTCAGCCGGTAGCTGTTCAGACCCGTGTCCTGCCCGCCCCAAAACGGCGAGGATGTCGAAAGCGCCAGCAGATGCGGCAGGAAATAGGCGATCTGGCGCATGATATCGATGCGCAGATCATCATCGGGCAGGCCCACATGCACATGCGTCCCGCAGATCAGCATGCGCCGCACCACCCCGCCCAAGTCGCGCGCCAGCGCATTGTAGCGGTCTTTTTCGGTGTGTTTGCGCGCATGCCAGTTGGCGAAGGGGTGGCAAGACACAGCGAGCGGCGCAAGACCATACTCGGCGGCGCAATCGGCAATCGCGCGACGCAAGGCCCCGAGATCGGCACGCGCCTCTGCGATATTTGCGCAGACGCCCGTGCCGACCTCAATCTGGCAGGCGAGGAATTCGGGCGAGACTTTCTCGCCAAGCGCGGCCTCACAATCGCGCATCAGCGCGTCAGGCACATCGGTCAATGCGCCGGTCTCGACATCAACGAGAAGATATTCCTCTTCGATCCCGAGCGTGTAGGTGGTTGGGTCATCACTCATTAACTAAGCTTATCCCAGACGGCACGCCCCGCAAGAAGAAATTGACCCAAGTCCGAGCGCAGGCTAGCGCTGTCAGCATGATGATCCTGCACGACACCCTGCCCTTTGCGCCCTGGACCCAGCCCCACGCCCGTCGCTTGCCTGGTGTCATGCCGCTGGCGCGCGCCGACTGGCTGATGGTCGATACTGCCTATGGCGCGCAGATGGCCGAGCGCGCGCGCCTGCTGGCCACGCGCAAGCGTGATGTTCTGGCGCTCCTGCCGCAGGCGCATGATGCCGCGTCAGAATTGTTGGATAACGTGCTGCGCGACATGCCCGCGCATGGCTTCACGGTCACACCGGAGGCGATCCTGCGTCCCGATGAGGTAACAGTGCACCCTGACCCTGCGCGCCCGCTCTGGACGCTTGGCCACCTGCTGCAGGCCGATTTCTGCATCCTGCAGAAACAGGGCGACGAACATATGTTGACCGGCGCCGTGCTGTGTTTTCCCTCCAGCTGGACCCTGGCCGAGAAACTGGGCCGCCCGCTGATGCGGATCCACGCCCCAGTAGCGCAATACGATCAGGACATGGGCCAGCGGGTGCAGCGGATGTTCGATCTGATCCGCCCTGATCAGCCGCTCTGGCGCGCCAATATCCTGCGCTACACGAATCCCGCCCTCTACCAGCCGCGCGCGGAATATGCGCCCAAGGACAAGGATGGCGGGGGCGATTACATCCGCTCGGAACGGCAGGTGCTGCTGAAACTGCCACAGACAGGCGCTGTGGTCTTCTCGATCCATACGGCTCAGGTGCGCCGCTGCGATCTGACCTGCGACCAGCGCGCCGCCCTCGCGGCCCTGGATGCCTCAGTCGAGGCGACGGGCCGCCCCCTCCATCCGCCGCCGCTCTGATGGCGTGATGACAGGGCCGCGCAGCGCTTCGGCGCGGGCGCGCAGGGCCGCAATGCGCGCATCTGGCTCTTGCCCAAGCTCAGCACTGCGCGCACCCTCTGCCGCTTGCCCGAGGATCTGCGAGAGGGGCAACAACGCCGGTGTGGCCTCACCCCCGCCAGCTTTTGCCGGGGGCAGATCCGACGGGCCGAAACAGGCCACCAACACCAAAGCGGCACCCAATATCGACGCAAGGTGCCATGAAACAGAACGGCGAAAGGGCTGCACGGTGTTGCCTCGTCTTTGCTGTTCCGAGCTTACCGCGAGAGCATCACAGCATGCAAGCGGGGTTGCACATGGCCGCGTTTCGGGCTGAATTGACAAGATGGCGCGCAAGAAAAACTCCTCAGGCGAAATCACCGGCCCGCGGGTCCGGCAGGTTGCGCTGCAACTCTTTGCACGGCACGGATTTGCCGCTGTGTCGATGCGCCAGATCGCACAGCAGGTCGGCGTGCAGGCGGGCGCGCTGTATCTTTACACCCCCGACAAGCAATCCCTGCTGTTTGATCTGATGCAGGCGCATATGCAGGAATTGCTCGACGCGCTGGCCACCCTGCCGCCCTGCCCTGACCCGCTGGCGGCGCTTGAGCAATTCACCCGGTTTCATATCCGCTTTCATTCGGCGCGCAGCGATGCTGTCTTTGTCAGCTACATGGAGTTGCGCAATCTGGAGCCTGCGAATTTCGCCCGGATCGAGGCGATGCGCCGCAGCTATGAAGCGCATCTTGAGGGGCTCTTGGCAAAAGGTGTCGAGTCCGGGCAGGTCACGCTGCCAGATACGAAACTTGCGGCCTTCGCCCTGATCGCCATGCTGACCGGCGTCAATACATGGTATCGCGAAGGCGGACGGCTGAGCCTTGCCCGCGTCGAGGATATCTATTGGGACATGGTGCGAAAGGCAGTCGGGGCCTGAGCAGAGGCCCCGACCGCGACAGATATGCGGGGGTCAGTAGCGTTCGAAAATAATCTGAGTGTTGCAAGTGCCCTGTTCGAAGCGCCCGATCCAAATATGGTAAGTTCCCGCTTCGGCATGCGCCAGATTGACCCGCGCATTCAGGTTATCATTGTAATTATTCCACCACCCCCCGAGTTGTATCTCTGAATTGAACGACCACTGACCGAAAGGATCCCGGACCAAAAGGGTGGCATCACAGCTCCGACCGCTGTTGCCATCCTCGGTACGAATGCGCAGACGATTGCCACTTACATCACTGGTGTCATTGTTGTAATTCACAACAAAAGTCGGCGAGGCCCTGACGAAGCGACTGGCACCTGGGATATTGCAGCCCAACGACGTGCTGCCAGCAGACTGCCGCCGCATCACCAACGGTTCTGACAGATCCGAGTTGCGCAGGTTCAGCGTATGCGCGGCGATGCGTGTGTCCGGGCAACCCGAATAGGATGTGAAGCGCGTGAAGGGATCTTCGGCGACGCGGTTGCCCGCATTCGGCACAAACTGTGCTGGCCCATGCGGCCCACGTTCTGCCGTGACACGAAAGTTTTCGAAAGCGAAAGATTCATTATCGATATCTTCATCGAGATTGGCCGAAAAGCCCAGTGTGAAAGTCTCGACCGGATTGTCGATATCGATGACCACGCGCCAGATCTGATCAGGCCAGCTCATGCCCCAGAGATTAACCCCGGACTGGATGCGCGTCATCGTCGTCGTAAACCGGCCTTCAGCGCGCGATGCCACTGTCCGCCGATCCGCCGCCAGCATGCCATAGTTTTCGACCTGAAACACCTCAGTCGCGATACTGGTGCCATTCACAAGGATCTGCAAATGCTCGCCCTCCGGCCGTGCCCACGGTACCGTATAGCCATCCCAGCTATCGATAATGAGAAGATCGAATTCGATGCGGGCCGAACGGGACTCCGCGCCCAGCGCGACAAAGTAATTCACCGGGTTTGTGCGCGTTTCACGACCAAATGGGCCGAAGAAACTGCGCGCGAAAGTATGCGTCACCCTATCGCTTGACCAATTCTCGGTATTGCCATCGTTGAAATCGGTATTGACGATCTCGACGACAGAACCGGGTGCTTCCGGTTCGGGTTCAGGCTCTGCATCAGGTGGCCCACCAAGCTCGGGACCAATCTCGGGCGCGCCCTCGGGGAACACATTGTTATCCCGCTCGAAACGCACGAAGGGCGAAAAGCGGGGCCGCGTCACGGCGATCGGCGACAGACGTGTATTGCGCAGCAGCGGGATGCCCAGCACACCGCGCGACGGCGTTTCCCACAGCGTGAACGCCTCGACGACAATCAGCGCTTCGCCCGGCACGATCTGAGGAATACGAGCCGCCAGATCGGCAGAGGGCAACATATTGCCTGGGTTGAAGAAATTATTGTCGGGAAGATTCGACAGCGCGTCGAGGATCTCATCATATTCGCTGCCGGATGCACCACCGCCAGAGCTTGAATGCTGGCTGCCACCATCGCCCCCGCCCTCTGGGCCGAACATCGCCAGGTCCGAAAGCTCCGGGTCCAACAGGCCAGGGTCAAGATTTACACTGTCAAGCGAGGTCAATGCCGGCAGACCACGCGTCCCCCAGGACCAGAGCACAACATAATCATCAAGCGTTTCGGAATATGAAATCGACGATATCCGCAGTCGCGTCTGCCGGGTGCGAAAGGTCAGCGCATCATAGACGTCGTTCAGCCCTTCCAGATAAGCAACCGTGATCGTGTTGGTCTGCCGCGAAATCAGATCTGCGATATTCAATGCGGCCGATTGCGCCTCGGTGCGGGCGCGGAAGGCATCAAAGAAGATGATCGTTGCCAGATAGGCCCAGATCAGGATCGGGATCACAATGATCAATTCGACCGTCATCGAGCCATGATGATCCTCGCGGAACTGACGCAAGTGGGCGGACAGGGCTTTCCGAATTGGGGTCATACGCATCTCGCCTTACCTCGGCTCATTCACAAAAACACCAGTTGAAACGAGGATCTGATCGCCCTCCTCATTGACCGGGATACCCATTGCCCAGCCTGTCAGCCGGATGAACGGATTTGTCACGACACAGACCCTGACCAGCATCAGCTCTTGTGCATTCCCACCCGCGCCGGGATTGAAGGTCACCGCGGGCGTGATGTTCTGCTCACGGTCAACACAGCGCAGCGGGTCGTTCAGCCCCGCAAATGTCGTCGTGTCGATGGGCTGCATTTCCACAGTGATATTGTTGCGACAATCGGCCACCATACTGGTGCGCGCACAGATGAGCGCGGCCATGCTGTCAGACTGGTTGACATTTCCCAGCCTCACCTCGCGCATGGTCAGATCGACCGCACGGGCCAGGAATGTCTGACGCAATTGCGCCACGCCGCTATCGAGCGCCAGCAGGACAAAGGACATCACGAAGGGGAAGACGATCACGAATTCAACCGTCACCCCGCCCTCATCGGCCCGCCAATAGCGAAAAAGCCTTTTGCATAGAACTGTCAGGCGGCTCATTGCGTCAACCTCAGCATCTGGGTCTGGATATGCGTCGCGATGTTGCGGAACGCGGCGACAAGCTCGGCACCCGAACTGTTGAAGAAATAAGACGGTGCCGAGGCGCAGTTCTCCATCAAGGCGACGCCACGCGGCGGGGCTTCGAACGCCACGGAATAGATCGTGATGTTCTGCTCCTTGAGCGCGTCGCAGACGCTGACTGTATCCGCATCCTGGATTGCGACAGAGTCCTTGCGAACCGCAGGACTGTCCGCATCAAAATCAACCGACGTGAAGCAGCAGTTTTCACCATCCGTCATCAGGATCAACGCCCGGAAAGTGATCGGCTCATTCCAATCCAACGGGCGGTTTCTGAAGACCGGATCAATATCGCCACCATCGATCAGATGTTCGATGATGGGGTTGATCGTGGGATCAAGGAACAACGCCCCCGCACGCACCCCCAGATCGATCGATGTCCCGAAATTGGGGGCCAGCGTGTTGATGTAATCAACCGCCTCGCTGCGCGACCGCAGATAGGGCCGGATCGGCATGTGCCGCAGCGATCTGAACCCTGGCAGGGTTTCGTTATACGTTCCTTCGCCTGTCGCGCAATTGCGCCGCCGCATCGGTGCGTTGATGCTGTCAGTCACTACATCCCATTCATCAAAATCGATGCAGAACGCATCTGTCATGTCACCAGAGAGCGGCGGTTTGAGGTCGGTAAAATAGTTGAGCGTATTCGCGGGCATCACCACATCAGTGCTGTAAGGGACGATGGTGATCGCGATACGATCCTCCAGATCTTCCCCGTCCGGCAACATCATTTCGACGAATTCGGTCGCCGCTTCACGCAAATTCTCAATGCGGTTATTGCTCGCCATCGAGTAGGATACATCGACCACCATCACGATTTCGAACTTGACCTCTGCCAGTGATTCGGTGGCGCCCGCCCCGACATTCATCTGCAGATTATCGACACTGCTCAGCCGCATGAATGTCGTGCTGAAATTCGCCCGGGGCAGAACCTGCACCAGCCGCGTGTCATCAGGCCCCGAAACAGTAACGGCACCGTCATGTTCGATATAACGTTCCAGACCTTCGGCCGCGAAATAGGAGCGCACGATCTCTTCGGGATCTGTATCGCCATTGTCGCGGATCATCGCCGCGGCCAGCACCGCACGATCGGCGGTTCCCTGAAGACGGACCCGCTCACTCTCGTAGCGCATCATGTCCACAGCTATCCCACCCACCATCAGGATAATAATGAAGGCAAGCAGGCCGAAAATGATGATACCGCCATCCTCGTCGCGACGGAAAAGATCGTAAGCCGATACCCGCGTAATCGGGCGCATTTTGCTGCCTGAGTTGATCATCTCAAATTACCTTCACCCTTGGAGATCTCGAAAAGCGTTAAGATGTCGGGAAATACCGATCTCTGCCCCCAACACACCACCTGAGACCGTAGTCAAAGCCTGTGGCAACTTTGCGGCGAAACACCCGGCAATTGTGGCAAGTTTTAGGAAAATGCCACATTCCGGCGCGGCGGCGCATAGTGCCTTACAGCGGTCTGGCGACAAAGTTTTGGATAATGGGGGTTTTATCTTGTTTTATTTTCGCCAAACTCAGATCACTTGCGCAGAGCGGAAAACTCACGAGGGAGGACAGAAATCATGCAACACCACAAGGAACCCGGCTTCCGCGAGAATGTCGATCTCATGTTCCACCGGGCGGCGTCACATCTGGACCTGACCCCGGGACTGGCCGCCAAGATCCAGATCTGCAATTCGACCTATACTGTACGCTTCGGGGTGCGCCTGCGCGGCAAGATCGAAACATTCGTGGGCTACCGTTCTGTGCATTCGGAACATATGGAGCCGGTCAAGGGCGGCATCCGCTACGCCCCGGAAGTCAACCAGAACGAGGTCGAAGCCCTTGCCGCGCTGATGACCTATAAATGTGCGCTTGTCGAAACCCCTTTCGGCGGATCGAAGGGCGGATTATGCATCGATCCGCGCAATTATGACGAGCGCGAACTGGAACAGATCACCCGGCGCTTCGCGTATGAGCTGGCCAAGCGTGACCTGATCCACCCCGCCCAGAACGTGCCCGCCCCGGATATGGGCACAAGCGAGCGCGAAATGGCCTGGATCGCAGATCAATATGCGCGGATGAACACAACTGATATCAACGCCCGCGCCTGTGTGACGGGCAAACCGCTCAATGCTGGCGGGATCAAGGGACGCGTCGAGGCCACGGGCCGCGGAGTGCAATATGCGTTGCAGGAGTTCTTCCGCCACCCGGACGACGTCGCAAAAACCGGTCTGAGCGGCAATCTGCCAGGCAAACGCGTGATCGTGCAGGGGCTGGGGAATGTGGGGTATCACGCCGCAAGCTTCCTGCGGGCCGAGGATGATGCGCGCATCATTGCTGTGATCGAGCGGGATGGTGCGGTGCAGCACCCCGATGGCATCGACCCGGAGGCCTTGCGCGAATGGATCGCGCAGACCGGCGGTGTGAAGGATTTCCCCGGTGCCGAATATATCGCGGACGGTGCCAAACTGCTCGAGGCGGATTGCGACATCCTGATCCCGGCAGCACTCGAGGGCGTCATCAATCTCAGCAATGCAGATCGCATCCGCGCGCCCCTGATCATCGAAGCCGCAAATGGCCCCATCACGGCCGGGGCGGATGATATCCTGCGTGAGAAAGGGACTGTCATCATCCCCGACCTGTACGCCAATGCGGGCGGGGTTACAGTGTCCTATTTCGAATGGGTCAAGAATCTCAGCCATATCCGCTTTGGCCGTATGCAACGGCGCAATGAAGAAGCGCACGCCCGGCTGCTCGTCACCGAGCTTGAGCGGCTGTCGGCAGATAAGGGCTTGGGTTGGGAACTGAAACCCGATTTCAAGAAACGCTACCTGCAAGGTGCAGACGAATTGCAGCTTGTGCGCTCAGGCCTCGATGACACGATGCGCGTAGCCTATCAGAGTATTTCCGAGGAATGGCACCGCCGCCCACAGGTGAAGGACTTGCGCACTGCCGCGTTCATCGTTGCCATCGAGCGTGTCGCCGCGAGCTACCGGGCGAAAGGCTTGTGACGAGTATGTTTTACTATGCCGGGGCGCTCCTTCAGCGTCCCGGTCGGGAACGATCATTCGGATGGATACAAAGAAAAGAAGCCGATTTTTCCAGGATTACCTGACCCTGAAATCGGCCCGATCGCCCTGCCCCTGATCCGAAATGAAGCGCAGCGTATCGCCGTTGCGCAGCACAAGCTGGCAATTATAGGGATCGCCGCCCGAGCCCCATTCGAGCGTTCGGCAAAAATACCCATTGCGCCATTCCCAGCGGCCACCAACATTCTGACCGAAACCGCGCCCGGCAATCTCGCCATGCGGCAGGACTTCCAGTCGCACGGCAAAGCGGGTGAGTTCATTGCCCTCGACGAGCGCGCGGAAGCTGGCTTCTTCGCGCACAGGCTGGAAATCGGCCCAAGCCGGACCCGCCAGCAGGCATCCCAGAAACGCCAGAACAGAAATCTGTCTCATTTCCCTCTCCAGAGGCTTTCAACACATGAATTATACGCAAAGGACGGCGGTTCGGATGAGTCTCGAAGAACCAAATTTCTCTGCCGGAGCAGAAACGCGCCGCGCATACCGCCCTCGCCGAAGAGGATAAGCCAGAAGCTTGCTGTGCTTGTGCGCAGCGCGGCGCCGGAACGGCGGGTCACCGCTTCAGCGCACCATGAGCGCGGCTTCCACCCGTATCGCGTTTCAGTATGACCATGTCAGACACAAACTGCACCGAAACCCGAAAGGCTGCACATTATGAAACCGATTGAGCGCGATGCGATTCAACCAGCGAAAGCCGCTTCAATTTCCCTGTTCAGAATTCCACCAATCGCGCCGCAGTGTCGCGCCCGGCACCAGCCGCACGCTTCAGGGGTTGCACAGTAGCTGTCTGAGCTTTGGCTTCGCTAGCTCTTGGTGGCGTGACAACACTCGCCCGGCGCGATTTGTTGTCAAATCTGAACTTTGACAGTTCCGTCAGAAGAGTGTCAGACTGTTCTTGCAAAGATCCAGCTGCCGCATTTGTTTCTTCAGCCACTGCCGCATTCTGTTGCGTAACCTGATCAAGTTGATTGACGCCAGAATTGATCTCACCGAGAGCGCTTGACTGATCTGAAGCTGCAACAGCGATCGCCGAGGCCTGCTCCGACACTTCTTTCGCTTTTTGCAAGATCTGCTCCAGGCTCTGTCCGGTTTTTGCCACGAGGGATGAGCCGGACTCCACCTGCATTGTGCTTTCTGAAATGAGCGCCTTTATCTCTCGGGCCGATTCTGACGCACGCTGTGCAAGACCGCGCACTTCGGAAGCGACGACAGCAAAGCCTCTTCCGGCTTCGCCCGCGCGCGCGGCTTCAACACCAGCATTGAGCGCCAGGAGGTTTGTCTGGAAAGCAATATCGTCAATCACTCCGATGATTCTGGTAATCTGTTCCGAGGATTTTTCGATCTTCTGCATGGCAGAGATCGCATTCTTCACGATATCGACGCCTTCTTCAGCGGTTACACGATTGCTCTGGGTCGTTTGCTCCGCGTCTTTGGCAAGCCCTGCAGTTGAGCGCACACTTTCGGTCAGCTCGTTCAATGCGGCAGCCGACTGCTCCAAGGTTGCCGCTTGCGTTTCGGCACGGCCAGCCAGATCTTGTGCGGCTGACGTGATTTCCTCGGATCCGCCGCGAACTTGCTCGGCGACGCTCACAATCCGCAGCATAGTCGCAGCCAGAGACGACGCAACGCGATTGAACGCAAGGCGGAGCTCTTCATACTCACTCGGGAAAGGATTGCTTTCGGTACTCGCAATCTGATGGTTCAGATCGCCCTGTTCCAATCTGGTAAGCGCATTCTCAATATCGTGCACCACACGCTTCTGGCGTTGATTGTCACGCTCAAGCCTTTCGTTTGCCTCGGCTTCCAGACGTTTGCGTTCGACTTCCGCCTGTTGCCGCTCAATCGCGTTCACTTTGAAGACGTTCAATGCCTGTGCGATCTTAGAAAGATCCCCTTTGCCTTCGGCACCGGTGATTTCAATGTCGAGATTGCCATCAGCCAGCGCAGTCGTTTGAGCGACAATGGATGCCAAACGTCCTGAGATGTAGAGGGACAATGATACAGCGATTGCCGTTCCCAGAACTGCAGCGAAAACCACACCCGCCAGGATCGCGAATACAGTGTTGTCAACCAGGCTCCGCGCATCAGCACTCAGTTCGGTGCGCACTGTTCTGACCTCGTCACGAACGCGATCAAGTTGAGCGTGCACTTCGGCGGTGGTTGCATTGACGATCGCCAAGTGGTCGCGCGTCGTCATTTCGACATCGCGCATCTCCATCACGACGTCCCAGAACTCGTTCAGACCTGCAAAAGTGGCATTCATCAGGGCACGCTCAGGGGCAAGAAGAAGCGATGATGGTATTTCGGAAAGATTTTCGAGCGTCGCTTCGAATGGTGCCGTGGCGGTGTCGAGTTCCGACAATGGCATCCCATCAACAAAGCGATCCACTCGAACCCGCGTCACAAGAAAACTATCGGATGCGCGCAGGGCACCACTATAGGCTGCGGTATCAAGACCACGCTCTTCAAACATGACAACAAGCTGGCCGATGGCGCGTCGATGCTCGATGCCCAAGTCGTTCAATTGACGACGCAATTCGTTGCGCCGGGCCGAAGATGACAAAAAGGCCTCAAGCTCGACAATATGGCGATCCTTGAGTGTCGTCAAAGCCGCAGCGGACTGGATCCCTTGCTCCGCCATAGCTGCAGAAGCAGTCCGAGCTTCGCGCATCTCCCTTTGGACCCGCTGTGCATCAGCAGGATCTGCCGAGAGCGTATACTGCATGAGTGCCAAGCCGGCTTCGTTGATCTCGCGTGCGACATGAGAGATGTCGACTGTTACGGCCACGGCCTGGTCCAGCCCGCTCAGCGCCGTTCCCATTTTTGACAGGCGTTCCCAATTAAATAGCCCTAGCGCGACGATCAGTCCGAGGACAACTGCAAATGATCCGACAAGCTGGGTTCCGACTTTCATGTTTCTGAGCATGGTTTCCTCGTTTCTTGAGTCGCACTGAGCGGCGCGTGTTTTCTTTTGACTGAGTTTCGTTTGGTTCTGTCTGTGACCTGCGCGCTCAGATCATCCAGCATTCCTGAGAGATTGCCGCATCTTGTCCTCGCGCTTATCAAGTTCGGAAAGGTCCATACGGTCGGGCAAAGTCAGATAGGCATGCAAAGTGGTGACAAGCTTTTCGGCCTGGCGTCCAATATTCGCCGCCACGACCTGCGCTTCCTGTGCCGCATCCAAAGTCTGTCGGTTGATGGAGTCTGCTTGATCAATGACGCTCTTGGCTTGCTGCAGACGTGAGGCCTGGTTCTGCGATGTTGACGCGATGCCATCCATGAATTTGCGTACGCCAGACGCCCGCCCGACAATTGCCCCCAGAGCATCGGTTGTCCGATGAACGAGTGTGGACCCCTCGGCGACATGCGACGAAGCTTGGGCGATCAGTTCGCGGATCTCACGAGCAGATGCAGCGGCGCGCTCTGCCAGCCCACGCACTTCGACCGCGACAACCGAAAACCCGCGACCAGCATCGCCAGCGCGCGCGGCTTCCACACCCGCATTCAAGGCCAGGAGGTTCGTCTGGAAGGCGATATCCTCGATCACGCCAATGATTCTCGAAATCTGCTCAGAGCTTCTTTCAATCGCCATCATTGCCTGCACAGCATCCTGAGTGATCGCGCCGCCGGCCTCGGCCTCTCTTTCATTCTCACGGCTTTCGAGCGTCGCCTGCCGAGATTGCGTCAAGCCGTCGTCAAGAATATCGATCATGGATTGCAACGCAGACCGCCCATCATTCAGGCTTGACGTCTGAGCTTCTGCGCGCTCGAAAAGCGTGCGCCCGGCGCGCTCGATCTCGATAGCGTCAGTCCGCACAGCATTGGCGACCAGATCAACACGCGCGAGCAGATCGTCGAGCATCTGCAAGGTTTGATTGAATGCTGCACGCATGCTGTCATATTCTTCCGGGAAGGGATCATGCGCGGGGCTGTCGATGAGTGTCTTGAGATCGCCTTCGCTGAGACGTTGAAGACCGGCCTCAAGTTCACGAACCACACGTTCCTTTTTCTTCGCTTCGATCATCTTGTCGCGCTCAGTGGCTTCTGCGAGCCGGATCTGAGACAGGCGTGCTTCCTCAGATCTCGCTTGCGCTTCCTGCGCCTCGCGCAAGGCATTGTCAGTGGTCGCGAAGGACGAGGTCAGCATCCGCGCGATGAAAATGAGGACGCCGGCTTCGACAAGAAGCACCACCGCGTGTTGCAGAACACGCGGGATATCGGTCCCGCCAGGCAAGACCGCGCTTGGCAAAACAATCGTAAGAACAAGATGATGCACGGCGACCAGACCAGTGTAGAGAACAATCGCGCGCCAGTTGCAGTATATCGCCAGAGCCGCCAGCGCGGCAAAGAACTGCATGTGGATATCCACTTGCCAGGGGTGATCCGAGAACTGGTAAACCACGAGCCCGATGGTCACTGCGAGGGCGGCGGCAGAGGTCAGTTGCACAGTCTCACCCGACGAATCGCGCCAGCATTCGAAGGTGACAAGGCTGGCTATCGCAATAGCAACCGCCAGCAAATAGACACTCGGCACCGAGAGCAGCCAGCCGGCAATCGCAATCTGGGCAACCATGACCCAAAGCAAGGCGGTGACACCATAAGCCCCGTTTTGCCTCATTCTAGTCAAGGCATCGATTTTCTTATTCTCAGGCAGCATTGCGACTTCCTCGGGCGAAATTACTGAATGCACAAAGCAGAGGGCCGGCCCGCGATCTGCAACGCCGGGATTGTGAGGCGACGGGCCAGGCCGCGCCGCTCTTCTGGCGACAAAGGGGACAGATCGAGTTCCGCCAAATGCCCGTTCCAACGAAGATCGCGGATCGGCAGGTCGAGTGCGCTGAGATCGTGCAAGATCGCAGTTGGCGAAGCAAAGGGAGAGAAGACGATGACGGTCACCTGATCATCGGCTCGCGGGGCAAGGTAGGGAAAGAAAAGGGCGATGGTGCCAAGAACCGCGACCATGATCGGTGAGGCCGATTCCATCCACATATGCGAGACCCTTTTGCTAAATCATCAAATTTTCAACGAAGATAGCGGGCGCACATTAACAAGCGCTTATCACCACACAGGTAAATCATAGCCCGCGGCGCCGAGAAATCGTGAAAATTGCGCGCAATTGATGTGATCGGATCCAGCCAGGCAGGCAGACACACACTGCGCGGTTCTGGCGCGCTTGTGGTCAACTGTGTCAGATCTCAGGGTTCATCTGCGCAGCCCGATCTCACGCAAATCAGGTCTATTGATGCCTTGCAAAACATTGGGGATGGTGCCGGCTGAGGGACTCGAACCCCCGACCTTCGGTTTACAAAACCACTGCTCTACCAACTGAGCTAAGCCGGCCCTTGCTCCCTATTAGAGCGAAAAACACCTCAGCTCAACACGCGAATGCGCTTTGATCTTCACAGCACGATTTTTTTCACCATTAAGCAAGATTCGTCAGATTATGGTCGGATTCGCGGCCAATGCGCGACATAATATCGTGGGAGAGCTTGCGAAAATAAGACAAGGCACGGGCATCATGGAAATTGCATTGCATCTCGGGGCGCATCTGACTGACGACAACCAGCTCAGGAAATGTTTGCAAACCAACGCAGACATGCTGCGGCGTGAAGGCATCATTGTCCCGCCGGCGCGGCAGTACCTGGACCTGATCAAGGACGCTGCGAATCACATTACCTCGGGCACGGGCGCGCCTGAAGCGTTTCGTCATCTGCGCGACGCGATCGGTGCTCCGGATGACGCCAGGCGACTGGTCTTTTCCGGGCCAAGCTTGCTGGCGCGCCTGCCCGATGTGCTTGACGATGTGCAGTTTTATCCAAAAGCCGCTCGGCGCGTTGCGGCCTTGCGCAAGATCTTCGAGGGTCATGACGTCGAAATCTTCTTTGCCATCCGCAACCCGGCCTCGTTCATTCCAGCGTTCATGTCGTCCCAACGCATCCAGCAAAAAGGGTTGGAAACGTCCCAAATTCCGGTTGAACAGCTGCGCTGGTCAACACTGTTGCAGCAAATCATCGACACATGGCCGGAAGCAAAACTCACTGTCTGGTGCGATGAGGACACGCCTTTCCTGTGGCATCAGTTGCTGCGGGAGATTTCCGGCCACGAACCGGACACTGAATTCGAGGGAAGTTTCGACTGGTTTGATACAGTCATGGTCGAGGGGGCCGCTGACAAGCTTGCGCAATATTTCAACGATGCCCCACCCGTGGATGAAGATCATCGGCAGCATGTCATCGCCGCATTTCTCGACAAGTTCTGCGATGATCAGAAGCTGGAAATCGATCTGACCGTGACCGATTGGGACGAGGCGCGGGTCGATATTCTGACCGAGCTTTATGAACAGGACACCGAAAGCCTCAGCGCCCTGCCCGGCCTGCGCCTGCTTCAACCTGCTGACATCTGACAGCGACCTGACCCGATGCGCAATCAGTTGCGCCTTCCGGCGAGCGCGGGGGCGCAACAGACAAGCGCTCCCGCTGGTCCTCTATCAGACAGATCAGGCGCTGAGCTCGCCAGAAAGCGCCTTTTCGATCAGCGCGACCGTCTCGGCCGCACCGTAAAGCGCGATGAAGCTGCCCCACCGCGGGCCTTGTTCAGCGCCCAGCAGCACCTCGTAGAGCACTTTGAACCAGTCGCGCAGCGAGGCAAAACCATGCGCCTTGCCGGTATCACGCACGACCGACATGAAGACCTCATCGCCCAGCGCGTCGAACTCTGCGGCATAATCCGCAGGCACTGCGCCGCTCGCTGCTATTTCGCGCAACCGCCCGGCCAGATCGGCAAGCGCTGCGCGCTCGGTCGCGTCCGGGGCACGATAAACGAGTGTCGGGGCCACAAAATCGTGGAAATAGCGCACAGCGAAACCGGCGGCCTGATCAAGGTCGGGATGCGTTTCGGGGGCGGCATCGGGCGCATATTGGCGAATGAACCCCCAGAGCGTCGCCTTGTCCTGCGCCCGCGCGACAGAGACGAGGTTCAAAAGCAGCCCGAAACTGACCACCATACCGCTTTCAGGCACGACCCCGCCATGGATATGCCAGACAGGGTTCGCAACCTGTTGCTCGGGGCTCTGGTCAGGATAGGCGCGCAATTGCTGGTGATACTCATCCACCGCTTTCGGGATCACATCCCAGCTCAGCCTTTTGGCCGTGCGCGGCTTGAGGAACATGTAATAGCTCAGGCTTTCCGTTGCAGCATAGGTCAGCCATTCGTCGATGGTCAGCCCATTGCCCTTGGATTTCGAGATCTTCTCGCCATTCTCGTCGAGGAACAATTCATAGACCATATGCTCAGGCTTGCGCCCACCGAGGATCTCGCAGATCCGGTCATAGATCGGCGTATTGGTCGAGTGATCCTTGCCATACATCTCGAAATCGACATCGAGCGCGGCCCAACGCGCCCCGAAATCGGGCTTCCATTGCAGCTTCACATGCCCGCCTGTCACCGGCAGCGTCCATTCGCGCCCGTGCTCATCGTCGAAAGTGATCTCACCCCGTGCCCCGTCCACATGCTTCATCGGCACATAGAGCACGCGCCCCGTTTCGGGATGGATCGGCAGGAAAATCGAATAGCTCTGCTGGCGCTCTTCGCGCAGGGATTTCAGCATCACCTCCATCAGCGCGCCATAGCGCTCGGCTGCGCGCAACAGCACAGCATCGAACTGGCCGGATTTGTAAAATTCCGTGGCCGAGATGAATTCGTATTCAAACCCGAAGGTGTCCAGAAAGGCGCGCAACCGCGCATTGTTGTGATGGCCAAAGCTTTCATGCGTGCCGAAAGGGTCGGGCACTGCCGTCAGCGGCTTTTGCAGATGCGCGGCAAGCGCTTCGGGGTCAGGGACATTTTCGGGCACCTTGCGCATGCCGTCCACGTCATCGGAAAAACAGATCAGCCGCGTCGGGATGTCGCTGATCGCCTCGAATGCGCGGCGGATCATCGTGGTGCGCGCGACCTCGCCAAATGTGCCGATATGGGGCAGGCCAGAGGGGCCGTAGCCTGTCTCGAACAGCACATAGCCTTTCTCGGGCGGCTTGCCCTTGTAGCGCGCGAGGAGTTTGCGGGCCTCTTCAAAGGGCCAGGCTTTCGAGCTGAGGGCAGCATCGCGCAGGGTCGACATGGGGCTGGTCACTTCTCTGTGGGGGTGTCAGTGCAGACCCGCTTCCTATTGCCCCTGCCCGCCCGCGTCAATAATCTGGCGCAAGATCACAGCAAGGACTATCAACATGCCCCCGGCCCCGCCCCATTCATTGTCACCCGAGGACAGCCTGATCGCGCTGATGATCGCAGTATCGGCTGCCGATCTGGAACTGCGCACCGCCGAGCTGGTGGCGATCCAGACGCTGGTCAATCACCTGCCGGTGTTTGGCGATTACGATGCGGACCGCATCAAGATGGTCGCCCAGACCGTTTTCGACCTGTTCGAGGAGGAAGACGGGCTTGACGCGCTCTTCGGGCTCGTGCGCAACAGCCTGCCCCCACGGCTGAGCGAAACTGCCTATGCGCTGGCCTGCGACATCGCCGCTGCCGATGGCAGGCTCGATCAGAGCGAGTTGCGCCTGCTGGAAGAAATCCGCCATGAGTTGCAGATCGACCGGCTGCACGCGGCGGCCATTGAACGCGGGGCGCGCGCGCGGCATATGAAGCTTTAAGCGTGCGGCGGGATCCGGCGCGACTGTAAGGAAAGGCGGAATCGTGGCGCTGAGCCCGGAAATGCAACTACGCTACTGGGTCATCGCGGCAGTGGTGCTTGCGGCGCTTCTCTGGGCGTTGAGCCCGGCGCTTGCGCCGTTCCTGACCGGGGCGGCGATTGCCTATTTCCTCAACCCTTTGGTCGGGCGACTGATGGGGCTGGGCCTGCCGCGCCCCCTGGCGGTCACGGTCCTCATGCTGGCTTTTCTCGGCGCAATCGCCACAGCGCTTCTGCTGATCGTCCCGGCTGTGGTCGGGCAGGCCGTGCAATTCACCCAGACAGCACCCGAGCTGTTCGCGGATCTTTACACCAGCCTGACCCGCCGCTTCGCGCAGGTCGCGCGGCTGGAAGACACATTGCAGGCGTCGCTGGCGAATTTCGGCGATGCCCTTCGCGAACGGGGGGCCATGCTCGCCGAAGGGGTCTGGCGCTCTGTCGCGGGACTGGTCAGCGTCATCGTGTTTCTGATCATCACGCCGGTCGTGGCCTTCTATCTGATGCTCGACTGGCCGCGCGTGGTCGCAGGCGCAGATGATCTCTTGCCGCGTGCGCATGCCCCGACCATTCGGCACCTGGCGCAGGATATCGACCGCACCATCGCCGGCTTCGTGCGCGGCCAGCTGACCGTCTGCCTGATCCTCGCGGCCTATTACGCAACTGCGCTGGGGTTGGTGGGGCTGCAATTCGGCCTCGTGATCGGCGTGGTGGCCGGGCTGATTTCCTTCATTCCCTATATCGGCGCGATCATCGGCGGTGCCTTGGCGATCGGTGTGGCGCTCTGGCAATTCTGGGGCATGCCCGCCAGCATCGGCCTTGTCGTGGTGATCTTTGCCATCGGGCAGCTGCTCGAAGGCAATTTTCTGGTCCCGCGCATTGTCGGCAATTCCGTGCGGCTGCATCCGGTCTGGCTGCTCTTCGCAGTCTCGGTCTTCGGGATGCTGTTCGGTTTCACCGGGATGCTGATTGCCGTGCCTGTCGCGGCCTCGGTCGGGGTGCTTGTACGCTTCGGCCTTGCGCGCTACCGCGATAGCGCGCTTTACGGCCCGCCCCCGGCGCAGGAGCACGAACCCTGATGCACCGCCCCCGCCAGATGCCGATGCCGATGGAACTGCCCGCCGACCATGCCCGCGCGCGCTTCCTGACAGCGCCCTGCAATGCCCAGGCCATCGCCATGATCGATGCGCCCGACTGGCCTGCGGGCAAGCTGGTCGTGACCGGACCGGCGGGCTCGGGCAAGACGCATCTGCTGCATATCTGGGCCGCACAGCATCAGGCGGTCTTGCTGGACGCCAGAGCGCTGGCAACGCGCGATCTGACCGAGTTGGCCGCATCCGGTGCGGTCGCCCTCGATGACACTGCGCAAATTGCAGGCAACCCGCAGGCAGAAACGGCGCTGTTTCACCTTCACAACATGCTGGCCGAGGGGCGCGGTCGGCTGCTGCTCACAGCGCGCAAGCCGGTGCGCGACTGGGGCCTTGCGCTGCCCGATCTGCTCTCGCGCCTGCAGGCGGCCCACCATGTCGCGGTCGCGCCCCCCGATGACGCGCTGCTTGCCGGGGTTCTGGGAAAGCTCTTCGCCGACCGACAGGTGATCGTCGCTGACAACCTGATCCCGTTCCTGCTGCCGCGCATGGAACGCTCGCTTGCCGCCGCGCAGCGGATCGTCGCGGCGCTGGACGCAGAGGCGCTCGCCCGCAAGGCGCCGATCACACGCCAACTCGCGGCAGATGTCATGCAGAAGTCACTCGATTTCGGATAAACTCGGGTTACGCTGCATGTCTCGCCGCTGGCGCGCGGCGGGCAGTTCTGTCACAATCAATCAAACCCATTGAAAGGATCCTCGACTTGCGTTTGCTCAGTGTTCTGGTTTCGCTCCTGATCGCATCGGCTTCCCTACCCGCCCCGGCCGCCGACACGCGCAGCCTGTCGGGCGAGATCATCTTGCTGGAACGCCTGGCGCTGCCCGACGAGACGGTGATCCTCGTCGATCTGGCCAGTGCAAGCGATGAACCGCTGCATGATCAGCGCGCAGTCACCGCGGGGCGCCAGAGCCCGTTTCCCTTTGCGATCGACGCGCCGCAGGACAGTGATCTGGTGCTGCGCGTGGGCCTGAGCGCGGGCGAGGATATGCTGTGGCTGAGCGAGCCGATGATGATCCCCGCAGGCGAAGAGGATCTGTCCCTCGGCACGATCCGGGCGCTGCGACTGCCGCAAATGGGCGCTGCGTCCCTTCTTTCCTGTGGCAACACGCTTCTGGAAATCGGCCTGCTGCCCGATGCGCTGCGCCTGCGCATCAATGAACAGATCCTGACGCTCACGGCCCAGCCAGCGGCCTCTGGCGCGCTCTATGTCGATCCGGGCAACCAGGCCAGCTCGATCCACATGAAGGGGGACAGCGCGCTGGTGAAAATCGACGGGGCCGAGCTGACGGAATGTCAGATCCTGCACCCCGAGAGCGATCTGAGCGAGGGGGTCTGGATGATCCGCAGCATCGATGAAAGCCCGACCCTGTTTCCGTCGCGCACTGAACTGGTCTTTTTCCCAGATGGGCGGATGAGCGCGACAGTCGGCTGCAACCGGCTGATCGGCAGCTACAACCGTTACGGGGGGATCCTGACTTTTGGCCGTCTTGCGATGACGCGCATGGCCTGCCCGGAAGGTCTGGACCAGCAGGAAAGACAATTCACCACCGCCCTGCCCCGCATCGATGGTCTGCGCATCGATCCGGTGGCGGGCCGCCTGACCCTGCTTTCAGCCGGCACGCCAGTTCTGCGGGCGCGGAAATAGCCCCCGATCCATCACGAATCTGACATGTCCCTGAACAACGGCATTCCCATGACCGACACGACTCCGCTTCGCACTGCCCATGCAGACCAGACCACGCTCGCGCAAACAGCGCCGAAGGCTGATTTTCTGCACGCGCCCTTTCCGGCCCCGGTCACGCTTGCGGATCTGGACATCACCGGACCGGGCCGGTTCTTCAACCGCGAATTGTCCTGGCTGGCCTTCAACTGGCGCGTGCTCGAAGAGGCCGTAAACCCGCGTGTGCCCCTGCTGGAGCGGGTGCGTTTCCTGTCGATCTCGGCGGCCAATCTCGATGAATTCTACACTGTGCGCGTGGCGGGTCTGCGCGAATTGGCGCGGGCGGGCAACACTTCGCAATCCGATGACGGCAAGACCCCGGCCGAACAGCTCGTACTGATCGACGAGGACGCACGCCGCCTGATGGACTATCAGCAACAGGTCTGGGGCAGTCTGCGCCCGCTTCTGGCGCAGGAAGGTATCGTCATCCTGTCGCGCGACGACCTGACCGAAGAGGACCGCGCAGGGCTGCAAGGCTGGTTCCTTGACAATGTCTTCCCGGTCCTTTCTCCGCTGGCGATTGACCCCGCGCATCCCTTTCCCTTCATCCCCAATGCCGGGTTCTCGCTGGCGCTGGAGCTGGAAGACACGCGCGGGCGCCAGCTCGATGCGCTGGTGCCCATTCCCAGCCAGATCGACCGTTTCGTGCGCATCGGCAGCAATCCGGCGCGCTTTCTGCCGATGGAAGAGCTGATCCTGGCACAGCTCGACAGTCTCTTTCCCGGCTACAAGCTGCAAGGCTCCTGCACCTTCTCGCTCTTGCGCGACAGCGATCTGGAGGTCGAAGAGGAAGCCGAAGACCTCGTGCGCGAATTCGAGGTGGCGCTCAAGCGGCGGCGGCGCGGCGAGGTCGTGCGGCTGAAACTCTCGCAAGGCGCGCCCGATGATCTGCGCGATCTGGTCATGGACAAGCTGCATGTCGACCGCAATGAGGTCGTCGAGATCAGCGGCATCATGGGCATCTCGACGCTCAAGGAACTGATCCTCGACGAGCGCCCCGACCTGCTCTGGCCCAGCTTCAGCCCGCGCGTGCCCGAACGCGTGCAGGATCATGACGGTGACATGTTTGCCGCGATCCGCCAGAAGGACATGCTGCTGCATCACCCTTACGAGACGTTCGACATGGTGGTGCGCTTCCTCGAACAGGCCGCGCGTGACCCTGACGTGCTGGCGATCCGCCAGACGCTCTACCGCACGTCGCGCGACAGCCCGATTGTGGCAGCACTCTGCGAAGCCGCCGAATCCGGCAAATCCGTCACCGCGCTGGTCGAGTTGAAAGCCCGCTTTGACGAGGCCGCCAATATCCGCCAATCCCGACGGCTGGAACGCGCGGGCGCGCATGTCGTCTATGGCTTTGTCAATTACAAGACCCATGCCAAGATCAGCACTGTGGTGCGGCGCGAAGGTGACCGGCTGGTGACCTACACGCATTGGGGCACTGGCAATTACCATCCCATCACCGCGCGGATCTACACCGATCTGTCGCTGTTCACCTGCGATCCGTCGCTGGGTCGGGATGCCGCGCGGGTGTTCAACTATGTCTCGGGCTATGCCGAACCTGCGATGCTCGAAAACCTCGCCATCTCGCCCCTGTCGCTCAAACCACGCCTGCTCGAGTTGATCGCCGCCGAGGCCGACGCCGCCCGCGCGGGCCGCCCGGCCGAGATCTGGGCGAAAATGAACTCGATCATCGACGCAGATGTGATCGATGCGCTTTATGCCGCCAGTCAGGCCGGGGTGAAGATCAGCCTGGTGGTGCGCGGCATCTGCGGGCTACGCCCAGGTATTACGGGCCTGTCGGAAAATATCCGCATCAAATCCGTGGTGGGCCGGTTTCTGGAGCATTCGCGCATCGTCTGTTTCGGCAATGGCGCGGGACTGCCCTCGGATCAGGCGCGGGTCTTCATCTCATCAGCGGATTGGATGGGCCGCAATCTGGTGCGCCGGGTCGAAACGCTGGTCGAGATCCTGAACCCCACCGTGAAGGCGCAGATCGTGGATCAGATCATGGCCGCCAATCTTGCCGACGAGGCGCAAAGCTGGATCATACAGCCCGACGGTCCCGCTCTGCGCTGCCTGCCCGGTGACGATGCGCAACGCCGCCTGTTCAACTGCCACCGCTTTTTCATGGAAAACCCGTCCCTTTCGGGGCGCGGATCGGCAGGCGCGCAGGACGTGCTGGAGCTGACCCATACGGATGACTGAGATCACGCGCCGATGGGCAGGCCTTCAACCTCACCTGTTGCATCAGGTGTGAAGGTCAGCGCCAGTCCATTGATGCAATGCCGCTTGCCAGTGGGCGCGGGGCCGTCATCGAAGATATGGCCCAGATGGCCGCCGCAATTGGCGCAATGCACTTCGGTGCGGACCATGAAGAACCGCCGGTCGGTCTGCGTGCCCACAGCACCGTCGATCGCGTCCCAGAAACTTGGCCAGCCTGTGCGGCTGTCGTATTTCGTTTCAGAGCGATACAGCGCATTGCCGCAGCCTGCGCAGTTGAAGGTTCCCGCGCGCGTTTCATCAAGCAGCGGAGAGCGCTCGCCCATCAGACTGTTGGTGAAGGCGCGCTCGGTGGCATGGTCCCGCAGAACAGCGAATTGCGCCGGCGTCAGGCGCGCGCGCCATTCTTCCTCGCTGAGCATCAAGGGAAATTGTTTTTCCCCCGCCCCTGCATGCGTGCCAAACATCGCCAACCCTGCAGCCGCCAGAAAGGACCGTCTTTCCATCGCATAAACCTCCAAAAAACCCGCCCGACTGGATATAGGTCTTCCACGCCGAAAGCGCGGTAAAAATGGCATTCACGATCACGTCACTGCACAAGAGGGTCGCGCAGCCTCTTCTCCAGCACAACGCAATCTGTCATTGTCTTGTTCATGAGTCTGCCCCCCGGTTTCCTTGATGAGCTGCGCAACCGCGTCCCGATTTCCTCTGTGGTCGGACGCAAGGTCACATGGGACATGCGCAAATCCAATCAGGCGAAGGGCGATTTCTGGGCGCCCTGCCCCTTCCATCAAGAAAAAAGCGCGTCTTTTCATGTCGATGACCGCAAAGGCTTCTACTATTGCTTCGGCTGCCATGCCAAAGGCGACACGCTGAAATTCCTGCAGGAGGTCGAGAATATCGGCTTCATGGAAGCGGTCGAGATGCTCGCGCGCGAAGCAGGCATGACCATGCCCGCCCGCGATCCGCGCGCCGCAGAAAAGGCCGACCGGCTGGGCGAATTGGCCGAAGTCATGGAAGCTGCCCTGCGCTTTTTCCGCCTGCAGCTCAATAGCGGGGCCGCTGCGCAGGCCCGCGACTATCTGCAGGGGCGCGGACTGGGCGAGGAGGCCCGCGCCAGCTTTGAGATCGGCTTTGCGCCGCCTGCGCGCCATGCACTCTGGCGGCATCTGACCGGCGCCGGTGTCGCGCCTGCGAAAATCATCGAGGCCGGCCTTGCCATCGCGCCCGATGATGGCAGCGCGCCCTATGACCGGTTCCGGGGCCGCATCATCTTCCCGATCCGCGACGCGCGCGGACGCTGCATCGCCTTCGGGGGCCGCGCAATGGACCCGAATGACCGCGCGAAATACCTCAATTCCCCGGAAACGCCGCTCTTTGACAAGGGCCGCTCGCTCTACAATATCGGCGCGGCACGCAGCGCGGCAGGCAAACACGGCCCGCTGATCGTGGCCGAAGGCTATATGGACGTGATCGCGCTGGTCATGGCCGGGTTCAAGGCCGCTGTCGCCCCCTTGGGCACGGCAATCACCGAAGACCAGCTGCGCATGATCTGGCGGCTCTCGCCCGAGCCGGTGATCGCGCTCGATGGCGACACAGCAGGGCTGCGTGCGGGCCATCGGCTGATGGATCTGGCGCTGCCGCTTCTCAGTGCCAGCCAATCCTTGCGCTTTTGCCTGCTGCCCGAAAAAATGGACCCGGACGACGTGCTGCGCACAGGCGGTGCCGCGGCCATGGGCAAGCTGATTGACGGCGCTGTGCCACTGGTGCAGCTGCTGTGGCGACGCGAAACCGAAGGCCAGGTGTTTGACAGCCCGGAACGCCGTGCAGCGCTCGACGCACGGCTCCGCGCGGCGCTCGGCAAGATCGCCGATCCCGGCTTGCGCGGCCATTATGCCGAAGAGCTGCGCCGCCTTCAGGCCGAATTCTTCCGCCCCCAGCGCCCGATGCGCGGCAAGGGGGGCAAAGCGGGTTTCCTGCGCCGCGATCTGCCTGCACATGCCCTGCCTGCCACCCGTGCCACGCTGCTCGCCAGTGGCACGAGCGGGGATGTGGCCGAGCGCATGCGCGAGGAAATCATCCTTGCCATCCTGCTCACACATCCTGACCTGCAGCGCGAATTCATGCCGGAACTTGACCGCACCGTGATGCAAAGCGACGGCGCCGAAGCGCTGCGCCATGCGATGTTGGAAGAAATCCCCGCCGCACACTATCCCGCACTCGCCCAGGCTGAGGCCGCGCGCATCCTGGCGCTCGGTCATGTCACCATCGCCCCCCCGGTGCGCCAGGCGGATATCGCCCTCGCGCGCAACTGTCTTGCCGAGGAATTCGCCAAACTGCTCTCGCGGCGCGGCGTCGCCATGGAACTGCGCGAGGCCGCCGAAGATCTCACCCAGCTCGCCGATGAAGGACTGACCTGGCGACTGCGCCAGGCGGCCGAATCACGCAACCGCGCCGAGCGTTCGCGCCTGTCTGATTCGGCCGATCTGGGCGAGGATCGCGACTCACTCTCCAGCGCGCTGCAACAAATGATCGAATCGGAAGTCTGGGTGAAACGCAAAAAGTGAGTGATTCGTTGCATCAACGCACGCATGGGCCCGCAAAAATACGACTCCGAACTGGAAAAACGCGCGCGCCTTACCTAGATACAGAGCGTTGATATCGGTGCGCGGGCGATTCGCGGACCAAGTCACGCCAGCCCTGCCCAGATAGCTCGGGAGCTTACATGGCCGCCAAAGACACGGACGATACCAGACACGACGATCAGGACATGGATGGCGGCACGTCCGTCTCGCAAGCCTCGATCAAGAAAATGATCGCACAGGCAAAGGAACGCGGCTTTATCACCTATGAGCAGCTCAATCAGGCCCTGCCCCCCGAGCAGGTGTCTTCCGAGCAGATTGAGGATGTGATGTCGATGCTCTCCGAGATGGGCATCAATATCATCGAGGACGATGATGAAGGCGATGAAGGCGAGGCCAAATCCGGCGCGCTTGTCGAAATGTCCGGCGCGCGCGATGTCGTGGTAGCGACCAGTTCCGGCGAGGAAAAGCTGGACCGCACCGATGACCCGGTGCGCATGTATCTGCGCGAAATGGGTTCGGTGGAACTTCTCTCGCGCGAGGGCGAGATCGCGATCGCCAAACGCATCGAAGCAGGGCGCAACACGATGATCGCAGGGCTTTGCGAAAGCCCGCTGACCTTTCAGGCGATCACCATCTGGCGTGACGAACTTCTGAACGAAGATGTGCTCTTGCGCGATGTGATCGACCTTGAGGCGACTTTTGGCAACGCTCTGGAAGATGATGACGCGATCCCGGTGGGCGATACGACCACCCGCACGGTGACGCCGAGCAAGCGCGAAGAAAATTCCGAGCCCGAGCTGGATGCGGACGGCAACCCCATCCAGCGCGCCGAGGATGATGAGGACGAGGACGACCAGTCCAACCTCTCGTTGGCCGCGATGGAAACTGCGCTGAAACCGCGCGTGCTCGAGACACTCGACCAGATCGCCCATGATTTCGACCTGCTCGCCGAAATGCAGGACGCGCGGCTGCATGCGACCATGCAGGAGCAGGGCCGCTTTTCAGACGATCAGGAAGCCCAGTATCAGAAGCTGCGCGCCGAAATCGTCCAGCTGGTGAATTCGCTGCATCTGCACAACAACCGGATCGAAGCGCTGGTTGACCAGCTCTACGGCATCAACAAGCGCATCATGTCGATCGACAGCGCCATGGTGAAGCTGGCCGATCAGGCGCGCATCAACCGGCGCGAATTCATCGACGAATATCGCGGGTCCGAGCTCGATCCGACCTGGTGCGACCGCATGGCCGAAAAACCCGGCCGCGGCTGGCAGGCGCTGATGGAGCGCTCGCGCGACAAGGTCGAGGATCTGCGCAACGATATGGCGCAAGTCGGCCAGTATATCGGCGTCGATATCGAAGAATTCCGCCGCTTTGTCGGTCAGGTCCAGAAAGGCGAGAAAGAAGCACGACAGGCCAAGAAGGAAATGGTCGAAGCGAACCTGCGCCTCGTGATTTCGATTGCGAAGAAATACACCAATCGCGGGCTGCAATTCCTTGACCTCATTCAGGAGGGCAATATCGGCCTGATGAAGGCGGTCGATAAATTCGAATACCGGCGCGGCTACAAATTTTCGACCTACGCGACATGGTGGATCCGGCAGGCGATCACGCGCTCCATCGCCGATCAGGCCCGCACGATCCGCATCCCGGTGCATATGATCGAGACGATCAACAAGCTGGTGCGCACAGGCCGGCAGATGCTGCATGAAATCGGGCGCGAACCCACCTCGGAAGAACTGGCCGAGAAGCTGCAAATGCCGCTGGATAAAGTGCGCAAGGTGATGAAGATCGCCAAAGAGCCGATCAGCCTCGAAACACCCATCGGCGACGAGGAAGACAGCCAGCTTGGCGATTTCATCGAAGACAAGAACGCGCTCCTGCCGCTCGATTCGGCCATTCAGGACAACCTGCGCGAAACCACGACGCGGGTGCTGTCTTCGCTCACGCCCCGCGAAGAGCGCGTGCTACGCATGCGCTTCGGGATCGGCATGAACACGGATCATACGCTGGAAGAAGTCGGCCAGCAATTCAGCGTCACCCGCGAACGCATCCGCCAGATTGAGGCGAAGGCCCTGCGGAAGCTGAAGCATCCCAGCCGGTCGCGGAAATTGCGCAGTTTTCTGGATCAGTGAGT
>SKIM01000154.1 GCA_007116445.1 Natronohydrobacter sp. | reverse complement strand
TCGGCCGGCTTGTGCAGGGCGCAGGTGGGTTTGGCGAAGCGCTGAGCCTCTTGGGCAATCTTGCCCGCGAGGTCTGGGAGCGCATCCAGCTTGGCGCAGTCGCCATGGGGCTGCAGGTCATAGTGACCTGGTCCGGGATCACCGCTACCATCGCCAATGCGCTACAGGCCTCACTGGAGGCCGTCATTGGTTTTGCCAATGCGGCGCTGAACGCGTTTCAGGGGGCGCTTGATGGCATCATTGCGCTCTGGGGCGCGCTGCCAGGTGCGATTGGCGATCTGGCGTTTCAGGCCGCCAATGCACTGATCACGGCGGTCGAGGCCATGCTCAATGGTGTGGCAAGTCGCATCAACGGGTTTCTGGAGACGATCAACTCCGGCCTTGCCGCCCTTGGGTCGGAGCGACAGATCTCGCTGATCGGCAATCTGGAACTGGGGCGGCTGGAGAATTCCTTCGCCGGGGCAGCCGCCGATGCAGGCACGGCCGCGCGCGAGGCTTTTGATGCCGCCTTCTCTGCAACCCCGATCGCTGTGCCTGATCTGGGGTTTGGGGAATTTGCCCAAACCGCGCAAGCCAATGCGCAAGTGTTGCAAGACGTGCTGTCCGAGGTCGGGGCAGCCGCAACAGCACCATTGGAATCTGTGGCTGCCCTGTCTGCAGCGGTTGCAGCCTCGGGCGTAGAGGCAGAGGCCAGTCTTGGCACTGCGCGCGCGGCGGCACTCGATCTGGAAGAAGTCATGGCAGCCACGGGCGCTGCGGCAGGACGCGCAGGTGGGGCAGGACGTGCTGCCGGGGGCGCGCTGAAGGAAGCCGGGGATGCTGCAGCGGCGGCCTTCAGCGGTGCGGGCAGCGCCATCAGCGACGTCGCGGACAAGTCTCGCGAGATCGCGCAGGGGCTGGCGCAGGATATTTTGGGGCCGATCAAGGAAGCGCTGACTTCGGGGGAGTTCAGCTGGAGGAGTTTTGCGGATGCAATTTCGCGCATTGCCCAGAACCTCGCCAAGCGCCTGATCGATCTGGCCTTCAAGCCGATTGAGAACGCTCTGATCAATGCCTTCTCAGGCGGAGGGGGTGGTGGTGGTTTCCTTGGCAGCCTGTTTGGCTTTGCGAAGGGCGGCGTCTTTGCTGGCGGCCAGCAACTCACTGCTTTTGCGCGCGGGGGTGTGGTCAACCGACCGACCGTGTTTCCCTTCTCCCGCGGCATCGGGCTGATGGCCGAGGCCGGGCCCGAGGCGATCCTGCCCTTGCGCCGTGGCCGCGACGGGCGGCTGGGGGTGGAGATGAATGGCGCAGGCGCAGCTCCGGAGGCACAGGAACACGCCACGCGCATCATCAACGTGCTCGACCCAAGCGTTGTGGGCGATTATCTCGCCACGCCCTCGGGCGAGCGGGCGATCCTGAATGTCATCCGCCGCAATCGGGGGGCTCTGAATGCCTGAAGAGACAGCGCACACCCCGCTCTGGCCCTTCCCGGCGGCGCAGGAGATCAGCGAAGTGCTGGAATGGCAGACGGATGTGCTGCAATCTGAAGCGGGTGAACAGCGCATTGCGCTCCGCACGCGCCCCCGCGAAATCATCACGCTCCGCCACCGATTGGACGCGCTGGGCATGGCGCAGGCGGCAGAACTGGCACGGGCGAGATTTGCAGATGAGTGGAATGTGCCGCTCTGGCATATGGCGCTACAGCCGGACACAGTACTGGTTCAAGGCGCAACCGAAATCATGATCGCGACTGGCATCTCGGATTTCCGCGCTGGAGCGCTGGCCGGGGTTGCCGTAGATGAGGGCGCGGCCTCCCCCATTGGCACTGCCACTGTGCAGGCAGATCGGCTGATCCTCGCAGAGCCACTGGTCTTGCAGCAGCCAGCCATGTCTTTGAGCGCTGGGCGCATCAGCGTCATGCCGATCCGCGCCGGGCTGCTGACCGCGCCTGTCGAAATCGCGCGCCGCAGGCAGGGGGATGGCGTGGTCACCGCCAGTTTCCTGCTGCGCGATGCACCACATATCGCACCTCTGGTGTTACCGAGCTATCTGGGCCGCCCGGTCCAGACCGATCCTAGCCTGATGCGCAGCCCCCTCACCGCCAGCCTGCGCCGCGCCGTGGAATATGTCGACAATGGCTTTGGGCCCATCGTCGTCGAGCCGATCCGCGATGTGTTTGAGCGCGGCGAGGCGATTACGCTGAAAGCGTATGGTCCTGCCGCGCGTTGGGCGCAACGCCGCTGGCTTGTCAGCTTGCGCGGACGGCAGGCCAGCTTCTGGCTGCCCACATGGGGGCGAGAATTGCAGCTGCGCAGCCCCATGACCTCGGGATCAACGCTGATGCGCGTGACACCGGTCGCACCGGTAAACGCTTATGTTGGTCGCCGGATCATGCTGGAGATGCCCGGCGCGCTGCGGTTTCGCACAATCACCGCGGCGATTGCCGACGGGCCGGATCACAGGCTCACTCTGTCGTCGAACCTCGGGGAACCGGTGCCCCTGGGCACAAAAGTGCATTTCCTGACAGCGGTTCGCTC
>SKIM01000243.1 GCA_007116445.1 Natronohydrobacter sp. | reverse complement strand
GCGGATTTGCAACTGGTGCGGGTCCAGTAATTCAGCTCCATGACCTTGGTGTACATCTCCAGCCAGTCGCCGATCTTGTCCTTGGGCGAAAAGATGGGCCAGTTTTCGGGAAATTTGATATAGGGCAGATGGTCATACCAGACCGGATCATGCAGGCAGAGCGATTTGTAGCGGTTGCGCCAGCTGTCGCCGGGGCGGTCGTTCTTTTCCACGATGATCGTGGGCACGCCCAACTGGCGCAGCCGCGCACCCAGCGCGATGCCGCCCTGACCGCCACCGACGATCAGCACATAGGGCTGGCGGGAATAGCCCAGCTCGCGCGCCTCCGCCGCGCGCTCCTCGGCCCATGTGGGGCGGTTCTTGCCTGCGCCGTGTTTCGCGCCCAGTGGACGGGCAAAGCCTGCGGGTTCCTCATGCCCTTTCAGCTCGACCATCGTGGTCAGCAAGGTCCAGATCTTGCCCTCTTTCAGCCGGATCAGACCGTAGCCGCGTGCGACAGCCGTTTCGAATTCGATCCAGGCGGTGGTGACGCCGCCTTCCTCGCTCGCCGTCTCGCCTTGGGCGATGCGCCACCCTGTTGGCTGGGTTGCCTCAAGCTGGGCGCGCAGCATATCAGCGATTTCACCCGGGCCTTCGCAGGTCTTCAGGTTCCAGGTGAAGCTGACGAGATCGCGCCAGTAGCTGTCGGCGAGAAAATGCCCCACAGCGGCGTCGATATCGCCCTGCTCCAGCGCCTTTCCGAAACTGTCGAGAAATCGCGTCACGTCGTCTTGTGTCGTGGTGTCTAGCATGAAGTCCTCCCTTATGCTGTCCGGTCCTCCGTGGTTTGAGGGTGGCAACGCGTGGGCGATTTGTCATCCCGCATGACCGCGCGCAGCGCGCATGGCTGAAAAAACCGCGCGTGCCCGTTGCAGACGCAACAGAGCGCAACAAGCCTAGCGCAACAGGCCCTCGCGGCGCGCGCGGCGCAGCACGGTCGAGCGGTTCACCCCCAGCCGCCGCGCGGCGTCCGACATGTTGCCATTGCACGCCGCCAAGATCTGCGCCAGCGTTTCAGGCTGAGATGCGGCTTGCAGCGGTGCGGGCGGCAGGTCCGGTTCGTCGATCACATCACCAACCGCCAACACTGCGGCCACTTCCAGTGTCTGGGCAAGTTCGCGCAGGTTGCCCGGCCAGTGCCGCGCCTTGAGTGCCGCACGCGCGGCAGGCGACAGTTTCAGCGTGTGGGGCCGGGCATGTCCGACACGGCGCAGGATGCGGTCGATCAGCCAGTCGATATCCTGACGCTGGCGCAAGGAGGGCAGCGTCAGGCGCGCGGCGGCCAGTCGGAAAAAGAGATCCTTGCGAAAACGCCCTTCGTCGACCGCGTGCAACAGCGCCTCAGAGGCTGCGGCAATGAAGCGCGGGCGGCTGCTGGGCGCGTGCATCTCGGTCTGGAGCAGCCAGTCCAGCAAGCTGCCCTGTCCTGCCCTGTCGAGCGCATCGAGATTGTCGATGAAGACAGTGCCGCCGTCAGCCCATGCGTCCGGCGCAGGCAGGGGCAGGGGGGAGGCTGTGCAGTTCAGGCGATGAAAGCGCAGCGCGCCCCCGCGTGTCATGTGGATCGCGCGGGCGATGCTTTCCTTGCCGGTGCCGGTTTCCCCGCAGATCAGCAGCGGCACCTGTGCAAGCGCAAGCTGTGCGGCGTCCGCGATCAGCGCCAACATCGCCGGGTCTTCGCCGCAGAGGTTACGAAAGGCGGGCGGGCGCTTTTCGGCCTCTGGCGGAAGGCGCATGCGCGCCTTCTGCGGCGCGATGGCATGCCCGAACAGCGCCTGACCGTCGCGCAGGCTGATCAGCCGGTCCTGAGTCGGGCGGTCCCGCATCAGATCGGGCAGATTGTCGATCGAGATGTCGAGAAACTGGTCGATCCGTTGACCGATCAGGGGTGTTTGAGTGGTGGCGAAGAGTTGACTCGCACCGCGCGTCATCCCGATGATCCGCCCAGACCCGTCCAGCGTGACTGCCGCTTCAGGATCGACATCCAGAAATTCCGGGCTGGTCGAGAAGCGCAACACCCACTCATCGCGACTTTCGGCCATCAGATTTGCCATTTCGACCCGGCGCGCACTGGCTGTCACCATGCTCAGCGCCAGGCGCTGGCTGATCTTGGGCTGAGGCGAGCGCAGAAGCGAGATATCCAGCACCGCTGCCAATTTGCCCGACATGTCGAAAATCGGCGCGGCGGTGCAGGAGAGCGGCGTATGCGTCAGGTCGAAATGATCGCTCTGATGCACTGTAATCGCCTGTTCGGTGACGATGCAGGAGCCGACGCCGCATGTGCCCGCCACATCTTCAGACCAGTCGGACCCAAGATAAAGCCCTGCGCGGCGCAACTCGTCCTCGAATTGCGTATCGCCGAAATAATCGACCGTCACGCCTTTGGCATCGGCCAGAAGCAGGACGTAATTGCGCCCGGCAATCTGGCGAAACAAGGCGTCCAGCCCGCTTCGGGCGATGGCGATCAGGCGTTCGGAGTGTTCCACATGCTCGCGCAGCCGACTTTCCGTGACAATATGGGCCGGGCTGGGCTTGGTCGGATCCATGCCATATTGCTCGACGCAGCGCCGCCAGGACTGCGTGACAAACCCATCGCGCTCGATCGAGCGCCCCGACAAGACCTGATCGATTTCCTTCAGATGCTCGCGTTCAGACATGGCGCGCTCCTCTTCGCCTGTCAGGGGCGAAGTCTGAACGGCTTTGCCGCGCGCATCAACTGTTTCGGGGTCATCAAATGGTCGTAGATGCGCAGGGCAAAAGGGGCGTTGCTTCAGCCGACGGCTCTGGATCGCGCCTGAGCTGCTAAGTGTTTTGGGCGACTGGCTGCAGTTGGATGCGTCGTGTTGCCAGCGCATCGGCCTCATGCGCGGCATGGGTGACGAAGACTGTCGCAGGGTGCTGTTCGCGGATGACGCTCTGGGTCAGAGCCAGCATGTCATCCACCAGTGCCGCGTCGAGCGAGACGAAAGGTTCATCGAGCAGCAGGATATCGGGCCGGGCAGCATAGGCGCGGGCTATGGACAGCCTGCGTTGCTGGCCCAGTGACAACTGACCGGGATAAAGCGCGCCCTTGCCGGCAAGACCCACGCGATCCAGCGCGGCTTCGGCCTCTGTCATGCTGACGCCAGTCGTCAGGCGCAGATTGTCGCGCGCGGAGCGCCAGGGCATCAGGGTCGGTTCCTGAAACACCATCGCGAGCCGCCCCTCGCGGCTGATGCGCCCGTCATATTCCGTGTCCAGCCCCGCGATCAGGCGCAAGAGCGTCGATTTGCCCACGCCTGAAGGGCCAAGCACGGCCAGCACTTCGCCGCGCGCGAGCTGGAAGCTCACATCGCGCAACACGGCCACGCCGCCGAACGCCTTGCTGCGGATCGCGACTTGCAGGCTCATGCGTCGCGCCAGCGGCGTGCGCGCGCCTCGATCGGTTGCAGGATCAGCGTCTCGATGGCGAGCATCACTGCGATGAAGGCCAGCGCATAGACCATCACCATGGTTACATCGAACATCTGGAAATGCAGGTGGATCTTGAAGCCCACGCCTTGGCCGCGGCCCAGAAATTCGACCACCAGCACGATCTTCCAGATCAGGCTGAGCCCCGAACGCGCGGTCGAGGCCAGATGCGGCGCCATCTGTGGCAGCAGGATATGGCGCAGCCGCGAGAGCGGCGACATGCCAAAGACCCGCGCCATGTCCGACAAGGGCGCATTGAGTGCGCGCGCGCCTTCGCGGGTCATCACTGTGACCAGCGGGATCTTGTTGATCGCAACGGCGACAATGGCCGCGGTTTCATTCAGGCCGATCCACAGGAAACACAAAACGATGACAACCAGCGCGGGCAGGTTCAGAAACACCACCAGCCATGGGTCCAGCCAGCGGTTGAGCGCGGGCATCAGCCCCATGGCCACGCCCAGCACCAGCCCCAGCGACATCGCCCAGACGAAGGCCTGCACCACCCGCCAGAGCGTCGCGCCCAGATGCACCCAGAGCGCGCCCGATGCCGCTTCCTGCGCCATGCGCGGCAGCACGACCTGCGGGCCGGGCAGGACCATCGGATCGGCCTTGAGCCAGGCCAGCGCCCACCAGAACGCGACCAGCGCCGCAAGCGACAGGGCGCGCACGACCCACCCCGACAACGCGCGGGGGGCGCTGCCTGCCTGGCCGCGCGTTGCGGCTGATATCGCGTCGCTGAGCGTCACGATCCCAGCGGCACAAACACGCCTTCGGGCAGTTCAGTGGCCTGACCGACCAGCTCTTCGCCGCCAAGGTCGACCATCACCCGGAACATGGCGCGGGCCGAGCTTTCATCGACCGGGCCTTCAGCGGGGATGCCTGCGCGGAAGCCTGTCTTGAGGGCCACGAATTCGGCGTCATTGGCCGCATTCATGATCGGGCGCAGGCGGTCCCAATCCGCGTCACTGCTGGCCAGTTGCGCTTTCGCGGCGCGCGAGGCGGCGGCAAAAGCCGCGACCAGATCGGGCTCTTCGCTGACCAGCGCAGATTGCACCACATAGCCCAGCAGCGGCATGGCGGGGTCCATCCCAAGTGCTTCGGCGGCCTCTGCGACCGAAATCAGATGCCGCATGCCTGCGGCTTCCTGTTTGGCCATGAAATGCCAGAAATTGATCGCGCCGCCCAGATCGCCCCCACGCGCCGTCTGGAAGATCAGCGGCGGTGCGCCATAGACCTGCTCGGTCTCGGCCATCAGATCGAATCCCTGCTGCGCGGCATAGGCGCGCAGGATCAGCCAGCTTTTATCCTGCGGGCCACCAGCAATGCCGATCTGCTGGCCCGCGAGATCCTGCAGGCGCTGCGCTGTGCTATCGGCCGGCACCATGACGCCGCCGACTGCGCGGCTATAGGGCAGAAAGGCAATCTGCTGACCGGCGGCGCGCTGGCGGGCGACCCAGATCCAGTCATCGACAATCACATCGACCTCGCCGCCCTGAAAGGCGATCTGCCCTGCGGCCTTGCCTGCAACTTCGACGATATCGAGCCGGAAGCCCTGCGCCTCATCAAGCGCGTGGTGGCGGATCGTCTCAAGCTCCCAAGCGACAGTTCCCCCGGCCTGGCTGGCGATACGCAGGACGGGCAGATCCGCGAGCGCAGGCATGGCCGAGATGACCAGTGTCACAACGGCCAGTTTCAGTCTTCCAAACGGTTTCATGCGCATCCCCCCTGCTGTTTCCAGCCACAGCCTACACGGCAAGACCGCTGAAGTCCTCTCCATCAAAGGTCTAAGATGCGCACCTGCCCAGTGTATTCCACGGGGGGCGGGTCCGGCCAGCGGTTTTCCCCACAGCTGCGCGCAGCCATGCCTGCGCTTTTCATCGGGGGCACGTCTGTTGGGGGGGGGCGTCAGATTTCAGCGCCGTGCGACCGGCCCAGATGGCTCTGTCCGCGCGCTTCGGCGAGGGCGATCTGGCGCTGGCGTTCGCGGAAGCCTTCGCGGCGCTCCTGCGTGAATTCGTCCACGCAATGATGACATTGCACGCCCTCTTCATACTCCGGGCGCGCGCGGTCCTCGGGCAAAAGTGGCCGACGGCAGGCATGGCACATGATATGCGGCCCGGTGCGCAGCCCATGTTCGACCGAAACCCGCTGGTCAAAGACGAAACACGCGCCCTGCCACAGGCTTTCTTCCTCGGGCACCTCTTCGAGGTATTTCAGAATACCACCCTTGAGGTGATAGACCTCCTCCACCCCTTGCCCCAGCAGGTAATTCGTTGATTTTTCGCAACGAATGCCGCCAGTGCAGAACATCGCGATGCGCTTGTTGTGGAAGCGGTGGCGGTTTTCCTCCCACCATTGCGGGAAGTCGCCAAAGGCCCGCGTGCCGGGATCAATCGCGCCGTCAAACGTCCCGATCGCCACCTCATAGTCATTGCGCGTGTCGATCACGGCCACATCGGGCGCGGAAATCAGCGCATTCCACTCGGAAGGGGCCACATAATGCCCGACACGCGCGCGCGGGTCGATATCGGGCTGGCCCATGGTCACGATCTCGCGCTTCAGCCGGACCTTCATGCGCCCGAACGGCATCTGGGCGGCGGGGCTTTCCTTCCAGTCGAGATCGGCGCAGCCGGGCAGGGCGCGAATATGGGCAAGCATGGCGTCAATCCCGTCGCGGCTGCCCGCAATCGTGCCATTGATGCCTTCATGTGCCAGAAGCAGCGAGCCCTTCACACCCTGCGCCTCGGCCAGCGTCATGAGCGGCGCACGCAGCGCGGCGGGGTCGTCAAAACGCGTGAAATGATACAGTGCGGCAACGGTCAACATGGACGTGGTTTACTGCGCGCGCGCCGCCCCGGCAAGTCAGGAGTTATTGACGCGCGCGCCGGTCCCGCTTAGCCCTAAGGACACGCCCAAGGAGATGCCCATGACCCGTGCCCTGATCGTGATCGACCTGCAAAACGACTTCTGCCCCGGCGGTGCGCTGGCAGTGGCAGGGGGGGACGACATCGTGGCGGGCATCAATGCGCAGATGGACAGGGCCGCGTCCGTGGTGCTGACGCAGGACTGGCACCCGGCCGGGCACAGCTCTTTTGCCAGCCAGCATGCGGGCCGCGCGCCCTATGATGTGGTGCAGATGGACTACGGCGCGCAGGTGCTCTGGCCGGATCATTGCGTCCAGGGCAGCCAGGGGGCCGCCTTTCATCCGGGGCTGGTGACGGAGCGCGCGGATCTGATCCTGCGCAAGGGCTTCCGGGTGGGCATCGACAGCTATTCGGCATTTTTCGAGAATGACCAGACAACCCCGACCGGGCTGGACGGGTATCTGCGCGCGCGTGGGCTGAACGCGCTGGATTTCACAGGGCTTGCAACGGATTTCTGTGTGGCCTGGTCGGCGCTGGATGCGGCGCGACTTGGGTTCAATGTGCGGGTGCTGATGGATCTGTGCCGGGGCATCGACCTTGGTGGTTCGATGGCGCGGGCACTGGAGGAGATGCGCGCAGCGGGGGTGGAGCTGGTCTGAGCCATGGATATCGCGACCCGCGTCTATAATCACCGCTGGAAGCTTGATCCCATCGTGCGCTCGCTGATCGACACGGATTTCTACAAGCTGTTGATGTGCCAGTCGGTTTTCACCAATCATCCGCGCACGCAGGTCACCTTCAGCCTGATCAACCGCGCGACGCATATTCCGCTTGCGCGTCTGATCGACGAAGGCGAGTTGCGCGAACAGCTTGACCATATTCGCAGCCTGCAGCTTTCGCGCGGTGAATCGACCTTTCTGCGCGGCAATACTTTCTACGGCAAACGGCAGATGTTTCGGCCCGATTTCATGGAATGGTTCGAGCGCTTTCGCTTGCCTCCGTATCATCTGGAACGCGTTGGCGATCAGTATGAACTGACCTTCGAGGGCAACTGGGCCGAGGCGATGCTTTGGGAAATTCCGGCGCTTGCAGTGCTGATGGAGCTGCGCTCGCGGGCCGTTCTGGGGCGGATGAAACGCTTCGAGCTGCAAGTCCTCTATGCGCGCGCGATGACGCGTCTTTGGGAAAAGATAAAGCAGTTGCAATCGCTTGAGGCGCTGCGCATTGCGGATTTCGGCACCCGGCGCCGGCATTCTTTCCTCTGGCAGGACTGGTGCGTGCAGGCGATGATCGAGGGTTTGGGCGAGAAATTCGCAGGCACATCGAATTGCCTGATCGCCATGCGCCGCGAAGTCGAGGCGATCGGGACCAATGCGCATGAATTACCGATGGTCTATGCCGCGCTCAGTGACAGTGACGCAGCGCTGGCCGAAGCCCCCTACCGCGTGCTGGCCGATTGGCAGGCGGAACATTCCGGCAATCTGCGCATCATCCTGCCCGACACATTCGGGACCGCCGGGTTTCTGGACCGTGCGCCGGACTGGTTGTCGGACTGGACCGGGATTCGCATCGATTCGGGCGACCCGGCCGAAGGGGCCGAGGCCGCGATTCGCTGGTGGCAGGCGCGCGGCCAGGATCCGCGCCAGAAGCTGGTGATCTTCTCGGACGGGCTGGATGTGGACAAGATCATGGAGTTGCAGACGAAATTCTCGGGGCGCGTCAGGGTCAGCTTCGGCTGGGGCACGCTTTTGACCAATGATTTCAGGGGGCTGGCCCCTGATGACGGGCTCGCGCCCTTTTCGCTGGTCTGCAAGGCGCAATCGGCCAATGGCCGTCCGACAGTCAAACTCTCGGACAATCCGCGCAAGGCGATGGGGCCCGCCGCAGAGATCGCACGCTACAAGCGCGTCTTTGGCGTGGGCGATCAGAGCGCGAGTGCGCTCGTGGTGTAGATCGCCTTAACGTTGCAAGCGGAAACTTTCTTGGTCGCGCGGGACTCACACCGATTTTTGGTGACAGGTGGCTTTGACTGTGGTGTCATGAAGTTGTCGCAGACAGAGAAGGAGGACACCCAATGTCACTGAGTTCCCATATCGCCGAACTCCGCCGGAAGCATGAAAACCTCTCTGAACAGGTCGAAGCCGCGCAGCGCAGCCCCGCGACGGATGATCTGCACATCGCTGATATGAAGAAACAGAAACTTCGCCTCAAGGAAGAAATCGAACGGCTCTCGCACGCCTGACGCGGGATCAGGTCTTGGAAAATGCGAACGGCCTGCGCGATGCAGGCCGTTTTGTTTTGAGGGCTGTGCCCGGCGATTCGGGCGCCGGGATCACACGAAGAACTGTGCGCCATTCGCGCTGATCGTCGAGCCATTGATGAAGCCTGCATCATCGGCCACCAGAAAGCCTACGCAACGCGCAATTTCTTCCGGCTCGCCCAGACGGCCTGCGGGGATACCCGCAATGATGCTCTCGCGCACTTTTTCGGGCACTGCCATCACCATTTCGGTGGCGATATAGCCCGGACAGACTGCATTGGCCGTGATGCCGAAGCGCGCACCTTCCTGGGCCAGCGATTTCACGATGCCCAGATCGCCCGCCTTGGTCGCGGCGTAATTCACTTGACCGAACTGGCCTTTTTGCCCGTTGATCGAGGAAATCACCACAACACGCCCGAATTTGCGCTCGCGCATGCCCGGCCAGATCGGATGGACAGTGTTGAACACGCCGGTCAGGTTGGTGTCGATCACTTCTTTCCACTGCTCAGGCGTCATCTTGTGAAACGGCGCGTCGCGGGTGATCCCGGCATTCGCCACGACAATTTCGATGGGCCCGAGGTCGGCTTCGACCTGCGCCAGCCCTGCCTTGGACGCTTCATAATCAGCCGCGTTCCATTTGTAGGTCTTGATGCCGGTCTCTTCCGTGAAAGCCGCGGCTGCCGCGTCATTCCCCGCATAGGTTGCGGCGACCGTGTAGCCCTTGGATGCCAGTTCCTTGGAGATCGCCGCGCCGATGCCGCGTGATCCGCCCGTGACCAATGCCACTCTTGCCATTCTGTCCCCTCCTTCAGGATTTTGCTTGCGTAATATCTGCTATCTGAACCCAAAAGGTTGCGCAAGATTATTGCGCAACCTTTTTCAGTGTCAGCGTTCCAGACACATGGCGACGCCCATGCCGCCGCCAATACACAGGGTCGCAAGCCCCTTCTTCGCGTTCCGGCGCTGCATCTCGAACAACAAAGTGTTCAAAATCCGACATCCCGAGGCGCCAATCGGGTGGCCAATCGCGATTGCCCCCCCGTTCACGTTCACTTT
>SKIM01000055.1 GCA_007116445.1 Natronohydrobacter sp. | reverse complement strand
AGCAAGACCTGCACAGTCCAACCGGCCTGTGGCATCCAGCTTTGCACGACCAGATATTCGCTGGCCACAGCATCGCGGCCATGGCCGGACAGCAGCTGGAACCCCGCCCGGTCGCTGCGTGACTGAAAATCGATTTCCCCAAGCATCGCGTTGGCATAGCGCCGCGTTTGCTGGCTGCGTGCAAGCCGCTCGGGTGTCAGCGCGCCAAAGGCATGAAACAGCCAATCCGGGCGGTTGGACAGAAAAACGATATCTTCGGGGTCGGTCACGATGATGCGCAGATCCTCAGAGGCCCAGGCGCGTTCGAGATCATCCACATCGATCTTGATGACCATCACACCGAGGCGCTGGCCCGCCACATCAATCGCCGCGCCGAAATAATAGCCGCGCTTGTTCGACGTGGTGCCCAGCGCGTAAAACCGCCCGCGCCCATGCTCCATCGCGTCGAAAAAATAGGGCCGGAAAGCGAAATTGCCGCCCACGAAACTATGCGGCTGATCGAAATTCGAGGCTGCCAGCGTCACCCCGTCGCGATACATCACATAGGCGTCCGATGCTCCCAGCAGCGTCGCCACATCGCGCAGATAGGTATTCGCGGCCATGATCAGATCGGGATCGCGCGGGGCCAGCAGCAGGGAACGGATCGCGCGTTGATCCGCCAGCAATTCCGGCAGGCGCTCGAACCGCTCCAACTGGCCCTGGATCGTCGATTCGGCCAGATTGAGCGTGTTCTGTCCGCGCAGGTTCAGTTCCTGAAAGCTGCGTGTCAATGCGTGCCCATGACCCAGCCAAGACGCTCCCGCCAGCGCCAGAAGCGCCAGCAGAACAGCGAGCCAGCGAAGGCGCGTGCGGGGGGCTGTCTGAACCTTCATCCGCGCAATCTGCACGTCAGGCGCAGGTGCTGTCAAATGCCTTGCCAGACCTTTGGGTCAGGCATTGAACAGGAAATGCAGAACGTCACCGTCCTTGACCTCATAACCCTTGCCCTCGACGCGGAATTTGCCTGCTTCCTTCGCGCCTGCTTCGCCGTTGCAGGCGATGTAATCCTCATAGGCCACGGTTTCAGCGCGGATGAAGCCGCGCTCGAAATCACCATGAATGACACCCGCGGCCTGCGGCGCGAGCGTGCCCCTGGCAATCGTCCAGGCGCGGGCTTCCTTGGGGCCGACGGTGAAATAGGTCTGCAGCCCCAGAAGCGCGTAGCCTGCGCGGATCAGCCGGTCGAGGCCCGGCTCCTCCAGCCCCATCTCGGAAAGGAACATCTCGGCCTCGTCAGGTGCAAGCTGGCTGATCTCTTCCTCGATCTGCGCGGAAATCACGACATGCGCGGCGCCTTGCGCTGCGGCCATTTCGGCCACGCGGGCGGATTGCGCATTGCCGCTGCCCGCCGAGGATTCCTCGACATTGCAGACATAGAGCACAGGTTTGGATGTCAGCAGTTGCAGCATCCGCCAGCTTTTGCGCTCATCGTCGCTGACCTCGACCGTGCGGGCGGGCCGCCCGGCCTCAAGCGCGGCAAGTGCGCGACGCAAAAGCGCGTCCTGTTCAGCGGCCTCCTTGTCACCGCCGCGCAGCTTGCGCGACAGGTTTGCCAGGCGCCGCTCGATCGAATCCATATCCGCAATCATCAATTCGGTCTCGATGGTTTCGGCATCGGCCACAGGATCAATACGGCCTTCGACATGGGTCACATCATCATCGACAAAACAGCGCAGCACATGGGCGATCGCGTCAGTTTCGCGAATATTGGCGAGAAACTGGTTGCCAAGCCCCTCGCCCTTGGACGCGCCGCGCACCAGACCCGCGATATCAACGAACGTCATGCGGGTGGGAATGACCTCACGCGATTTGGCGATCTCGGCCAGCCGGGTCAGGCGCGCATCCGGCACGGCCACATCCCCGACATTCGGCTCGATCGTGCAGAAGGGAAAATTCGCCGCCTGCGCGGCGGCAGTCCGCGTCAGCGCATTGAACAGTGTCGATTTGCCGACATTCGGCAGGCCGACAATTCCCATCTTGAAGCCCATTCCGGCATCCTCTCAAACAAAGCCACTGGCCTGCGCTTTTAGGCGCAGCCCTTGCGCAAGACAAGGCAACAGCAGTTGATTCCGCCTGCGATTTCGCCCAAACCGGGCACAGACGACAGGGGGCAGGACCAGATGACCAGAATCGACCAGACATTCGCGCGGCTGAAGGCCGAGGGCCGCAAGGCCTTCGTGTCCTATATCATGGGGGGCGATCCGGATCTGGAAAGCTCGCTCGCGATCATGAAGGGCCTGCCGGGCGCGGGCGTGGACATCATTGAATTGGGCGTGCCCTTCACGGACCCGATGGCGGATGGCCCCACGATCCAACTCGCGGGGCAGCGCGCGCTGGAAGGCGGCCAGACATTGGTCAAGACGCTGGATATGGTCCGCCGATTCCGCGAAGGCGACGATGCGACCCCCATCGTGCTGATGGGCTATTACAACCCGATCTACGCGCGCGGCGTGGAGCGTTTCCTGTCCGAGGCGAAAGCCGCCGGGGTGGACGGGCTGATCGT
>SKIM01000286.1 GCA_007116445.1 Natronohydrobacter sp. | reverse complement strand
TTGAGTATTTTTGGCAAGAAAATCTGGCCGGACGGATAGAAGAGGCGGGCATGGTGAAACGGATCAATCTTGCGCTTCAGGGCGGGGGGGCGCATGGGGCCTTTACCTGGGGGGTGCTGGACCGGCTGTTGCAAGAGGCAGATATCGAGGTTGCGGCGATTTCGGGCACCTCGGCAGGGGCGCTGAATGCGGCGGCCTTCAAGGCGGGCATGGTCGAGGGCGGGCGCGCAGGGGCGCGGGTGCTGCTGGACCGGATCTGGCATCAGGTGGGGGCCGTGCATGATCTGCGCCTGACCGGCTGGATTGCGCAGGCGCTGCCGCCGGTGGGGATGATCAACGCCTGGATGGAAAACCTGATGCCCGTTTCACCGATGGATGTGGCGGCGCTGGTGAGCAGCCCGTATCAATACGGGCCGCTTTATCGCAATCCGTTGGAACCTGTGGTGCGGTCGCTGAGATTTGATCAGGTCTGTGCCAGCGAGGGGCCGGAGCTGCATATCGCCACGACCAATGTGCGCAGTGGCAAGATACGGGTCTTTTCCGGCGAAGAAGTGTCGGGCGAGGTGATCATGGCCTCGGCCTGTTTGCCGACGCTGTTTCAGGCGGTCGAGATTGATGACCCGAAAACCGGCCAGCGCGAGGCATTCTGGGATGGCGGCTATACGGGCAATCCGGCGCTGTTCCCGCTCTATCGCAAGCATCTGCCCGATGATGTGGTGATCGTGAACATCAACCCGTTGCGCCGCGAGGATGTGCCGCAGACGCCGCAGGATATTCAGAACCGGATCAACGAGATCAGCTTCAATTCATCGCTGTTGCGGGAGTTGCGCGCGATCCATTTCGTCAAGGATCTGATCGCGGAAGGCCGGATGGAAGCGGGCGTGATGAAGAATGTTCTGGTGCATATGATCGCCGATGATGATCTGATGACCACGCTTTCGGTGACCAGCAAGCTGACGCCCACGCCCTATCTGCTGCACACGCTGAAGGAAGCCGGGCGCAAGGCCTGTGACGGCTTTCTTGGCCGTCACAAGGCTGCGATCAATGATCGGGCGACAGTGGATCTGCAGGCGATGTTTGGCTGAGGGCCGGGGCGCGGCGGGGTTTGCGCGAGTCCGGGTAAACGAGTCCGGCCGAGATCACCAGCTTGGCGGCGTCTTCCACGCTCATGTCCAGTTCGATCACATCCGCGCGCGGCACAAACAAGAGAAAGCCCGAGGTCGGATTGGGCGTCGTGGGCAGGAAGACCGAGACCATTTCGCCATCCGCGCCAAGCCGGTCGCCGATTTCCCCGCGCGTGGTGGTCGAGATGAAGGCCGTGGCCCAGATGCCGGGGCGCGGATATTGCACGAGGCAGGCGCGGTCGAAGCTGGGGCTGGAGCGTGACAGGATCGTGTCGGCGATCTGCTTCACCGCGTTGTAGATCGAGCGGATGACGGGCATGGCCTCGACGATGCGTTCGCCCCAGGCGACCAGCTTGCGCCCGATCAGCCCTTTGGTGAAATAGCCCATCACCAGCGTGAAGATGACGAACAGGATCACGCCCGCGCCGGGGAAATTCAGCCCCAGCGCCGTATCCGGGATCAGGCTTTTGGGGATCAGCGGCAAGACCAGCCCGTCGATCCATGTGATGACGCTCCAGACGAACCAGAGTGTCAGCACGCCCGGCGCGATCACTGCCAGACCGGCCAGAAAATTGCTGCGCAGCGAGGCCATCACGCCACGTTTGCCGGGATCGGGGCTCATGTCTGTTCGGTCCTTGCTCTGGAACTGTGACAAAATCTGCGATGTTATGCCAGCGCTGGCCGCGCCAGCGCAATCGCGATTTCAGCGCCGAGACGGGCATTGTTGCGCACAAGTGCGAGATTTGCGTCCAGCGAGGCGCCCTCGGTCAGCTCGAAAATGCGCGCAAGCAGGAAGGGCGTGACGGATTTCGCGGCAATGCCCTGCGCTTCGGCCTCTGCGATGGCTTGTGCGATCAGGGGTGCGAGCGTGGCTGCGGGAATTTCATCGGCCTGCGGGATCGGGTTGGCGACAAGCTGGCCGCCGGGCAGGCCAAGGGCGCGGCGCATGCGGTGGCTGGCGGCGATGTCATGGGCATGGTCAAGCCGCAGCGGGGCTGTCAGCCCGCTGTCGCGCGACCAGAAGGCGGGCAGCGCGTCCTGCCCGAAAGCGATGACCGGCACGCCGTAAGTTTCCAGCACCTCCAGCGTCTTGGGCAGATCGAGGATGGCTTTCGCCCCCGCAGCCACCACGGTGACCGGGGTTTGCGCCAGTTCCTGCAGATCGGCGGAAATGTCGAAACTCGTCTCTGCGCCGCGATGCACCCCGCCGATGCCGCCAGTGGCAAAGACCTCGATACCCGCGAGAGCTGCGCAGATCATCGTTGCCGCGACCGTCGTGGCCCCGATGCGCCCGGTCGCCAGCGCCACGGCCAGATCCGCGCGGCTGAGTTTCATCACATCGCGCGCCTGCGCCAGATCGCGCAAGTGCACATCGGTCAGGCCGATCTGGATGCTTCCGCCCATCACGGCAATCGTCGCGGGCACAGCACCTGCGGCGCGGATATCGGCTTCGACCTGTCGGGCCATGTCGTAATTCTGCGGCCAGGGCATGCCATGGGTGATGATCGTCGATTCGAGCGCGACGATGGGCAGGCGGTCGCGGCGCGCGGCCTCGATTTCGGGCGAGAAACTGAGCGGGGGCATGGGGATGGTCCTTCAGGGGCTGGAAATATGGCGCGCGGCCTGTGCAAGCGCGGCGATGAGGGCGGCATCGCGCGGGGCAGCGCGGTGTTCGGCGGCGATATGGGCCGCGATGAAGGCGTCGCCTGCGCCAGTGATGCGCGTCGCGGTGACCGGGGGCGGGGGGGCGCTGAGGACGGCCGCGCCATCTGCATCTGTTGCCGGGCGCGCGCCATCTGTGACCAGCGCGCGGGCCGCCCCCTGGGCTACGAGCGCCATCGCGGCGCTGCGGCTGTCGGGGAAATCCTGGGCCAGAAGCGCACTTGCCTCGGCGCGGTTGAGGTGGAATATGGCCTTCGTGCCGAGGAAGGGGCGCAGTCGCGCGACCTTGGCGGGCGAGGCGGAGGCGAGCCGCAGGGTCAGCCGCGACCGGGCAGTATCGCGCAACCGCGCCAAAGCCTGCGCAGGCAGGCCACAATCGAGCAGGACCGTGCCGCGCCAGTCCTTCAGCGCACCCGTCAGCAAGGGCGCAAGGATCGCCGCGCCGCTCTGGTCCAGCGTCGTGCTGTCGGCAATCGCGGCGATCAGCCCCTGTGGATCTTCGATGGCAAGGTAGCGATCCGTCGGCAGATGAGCGGCGCGGTGCAGGTGGCGGGTCTGCACTCTGTCCCGCGCAAGCCGGTCGCTGAGCGCGTCGCCGGCCGGATCGGTCCCGATGGCCGCGAGCAGCGCGGTCACGCATCCCGCCTGCGCCAGCCCGCGCGCGATATTGAGCGCGACGCCACCGGGGCTTTCGCGCACGCATCCGGGCAGGTCATCGCCCGACGCGACAGCCTGCGCGCTGCGTCCGATCACATCCCAATGGGCGGCACCAATGCACAGGATCTCAGGGGTCGCTTCCATGCGCCCCTCGTCGCGCAATTGGCGGGGCTTGGCAAGGCTCTTGCTCGGCTGCTAGGTTGCGCGTCGCAGAAGAGGCCGGTGGCAGATCGCCGGGTTTCAGTGGGATTGCGCGCTTTTCCGACCGCCAATTGGCGGGGGGGGGCGTGCCGGGTTGGGCGATGGATGATCTTTCCGAGCGCTTGTTTGCGCATCATGTGGGCGGGCGCTGGCGTGTGCCGCTGTCGGAACAGCTGCTGCCGGTCGCAGGGGCGGATGGGCGCCAGCTGGGCCAGATCGTGCTGGCCGGGGCGCGTGACATCGCGCGTGCGCAGGCTGTGATGCGGGGCGCGGATGGACCATCGCAGGCGCGTCTCGCGCAGGCGCTTGAGGCGATCTCGCCCGCGCTGGCAGAGGCTGTCGCATGTGCGGAACCGGCAGCTGCGCCAGTGCTTTTGACGACCGCGCCAGATGACCCGGCGGTTTTCGGTGCGGCACTGGGGGCCAGTCTGGGGCAAGGCGGGCTGTGGTGCCCGCGCCCGGCCGCTGTCGTCTTTGCGATCCGCGTCGCCGCTGCGGTCGATGCGGCCGATCTGCCACCAGGCGCTTTCGCGCTTCTGCACGCCCTGACCCCCATCACTGCACCCTTGCTCAAGGCGACGGGGCTTGCGTCATCGGGCGGGGGTCACATGCAGCTATAGACCCCGTAAACCTTGTGCACGACATCGGCCCGCGTCATACCCTGACGCGCAAGCTCTTCATCCGACAGAGCATTGTATCGTGTAATGGCCTGATATTTTGGTGATTTCTCCGCGATATGCGACAGCAGGCCAAGGATCTGTTCGCCAATCAGAACCAGGCTTTGCGGCGCTTGCGTGCGTATATTCGTGCTGAGACTTGCCATCTGGAAACCCTTCATGCGCAGGTGTTTCCCCCCTTGGCACCAAATTAGGCCAGAGGCGGCCCTGTCACCAGTGCAAATACAGGGAAGCCGGGCTGCATTTCTTGCATCGCTGATAACACTCCATTTACCATTTTCCGATAAACTGGGATTGTGCGGACCCGTAAAAAGTTCTCGCTTTGTGCCGGAACTTCATTTATGGAACATTAATCGAACAAACCTGCGATTGCCGCGCTAGGCGCGCTGTGGAATAAGGGGCTGGAAAATGGCAACGGCGGACCTGCTGACAATGACCGATAAACGCACGGCGGAAAAACAGAAAGCGCTCGATTCGGCGCTCGCACAGATTGAGCGGCAATTTGGCAAGGGCTCGATCATGCGCCTTGGGGGTGACAATCCCGTGGCCGAGATCGAAGCGACCTCGACCGGGTCGCTGGGGCTCGACATCGCGCTGGGCATCGGTGGCCTGCCGAAAGGGCGGATCATCGAGATTTACGGCCCCGAATCTTCGGGAAAGACCACGCTGACGCTGCATGTGGTGGCGGAAGAGCAGAAAAAAGGCGGCGTCTGCGCCTTTGTCGATGCCGAACATGCGCTTGATCCGCAATATGCGCGCAAGCTGGGCGTCAATCTGGATGAATTGCTGATTTCGCAGCCTGATACGGGCGAACAGGCGCTGGAGATCGTGGATACGCTGGTGCGGTCGGGGGCGGTGTCGCTGGTCGTGGTCGATTCGGTTGCCGCACTCACGCCGAAATCCGAGCTGGAGGGCGATATGGGCGACAGTTCGGTCGGTGTGCATGCGCGTCTGATGAGCCAGGCGATGCGCAAGCTGACGAGCTCCATCTCGCGGTCGAATTGCATGGTGATCTTCATCAACCAGATCCGCATGAAGATCGGCGTGATGTTCGGTTCGCCCGAGACGACGACGGGCGGGAACGCGCTGAAATTCTACGCCTCTGTCCGGCTTGATATCCGTCGCATCGGGTCGATCAAGGATCGCGAGGAAGTCGTGGGCAACCAGACGCGCGTGAAGGTGGTCAAGAACAAGGTGGCGCCGCCCTTCAAGCAGGTGGAATTCGACATCATGTATGGCGAAGGGATTTCCAAACGCGGCGAATTGCTCGATCTGGGCGTCAAGGCGGGCGTGGTCGAGAAATCGGGCGCCTGGTATTCCTATGGCGACGAACGGATCGGGCAGGGGCGCGAGAATGCCAAGACCTTCCTGAAGGACAATCCGCAGATGGCGCTGCAGATCGAGGACAAGATCCGCGCGGCCCATGGGCTGGATTTCCAGACGAGCGAAGGCGACGAGTCGGTGCTGGACGACTAGGGCGCACGGCTGATGCGCATCTGCGCGGCGATGGGCCGATGTCGCGATCGCATTCTGTGCGTGACCGGCCGCTGGCGGGGGCGTTTGGCATTGGGCGGTGGCTTGACCTCGCCGAGGTGCGGCCAGTGGTTTCCGCGCTTTGGTTTGCGGCGACATGCTGGCTGGCAGATGCGCGGGCGGTCATGCGGCGAGTGCCATGCGCCCGATGCGCGTCAGGCGCGGGGCGCACGGGTCCATGGCTGGTGAGGCTCAGCGCCATGTGACGCGGGCCGAACTGAATGCGGCGCTGCCGGATATCATGGCAGCGCCCAAGGATGCCGGGCATGTCGAAATGCTCTGCCTGCGCCCCGATTACGGGCAACGCCGCTTCGTGGCACAGATCACCGTCTCGGCGCGCGACGGCATCCCCGGCGAGCGATGGGCGACGCGGCCATGGCTGCGTGATGCGGCAGGCAATCCGCATCCGGGCATCCAGATCTGCATCCTGTCGCGCCGCGTGCTCGATCTGGTCTGGCGCGACCGGGACACCACTGTGCATCCGGGCGACACTTTCGTTACCGATCTGGATCTCTCGCAGACCAATATGCCCGCGGGTCAGCGGCTTGAGGTCGGCAGCGCTGTGCTGGAAGTGTCCGATATTTTCAACGATGCCTGTGTGAAATGGGCCGCGCGCTACGGGGCGGGGTCGCGCGTCTGGATTAATGATCCGGCCCATCGCGCGCTGCGCCTGCGCGGCATCCTGTGCCGCATTGTGCAGAGTGGCGTCATCCGCGCGGGGGACCGGGTGACAAAATCCCCGTCAATTCCAAGCCGTGAAGGTGTGGACAGCCCCCCGGCGCAGGGCTAAACCAAGCCCAGCCCATTTGCCGCGCCGGAGACATCATATGGCCAGTCTGAACGATATCCGCTCGACCTTTCTCGATTATTTCGCCCGGCAGGGGCATGCGGTGGTGGACAGCTCGCCACTCGTGCCGCGCAATGATCCGACGCTGATGTTCACCAATTCCGGCATGGTGCAGTTCAAGAACCTGTTTACCGGGCTGGAGCATCGCGATTACAACCGCGCGACCACCAGTCAGAAATGCGTGCGCGCGGGCGGCAAGCATAACGATCTGGACAATGTGGGCTACACGGCGCGCCATCATACGTTCTTCGAGATGCTGGGAAATTTCAGTTTCGGCGATTATTTCAAGAGCGATGCGATCCCTTTTGCCTGGGAACTTCTGACCCGCGATTTCGACATTCCGAAGGACCGGCTGCTGGTTACGGTCTATCACACGGATGAAGAAGCCGCTGAAATCTGGAAGAAAGTCGCGGGCCTGCCGGATGAGAGGATCATTCGCATCGCGACGGATGACAATTTCTGGCGCATGGGGCCGACCGGGCCCTGTGGGCCCTGCACGGAGATTTTCTTCGATCACGGCCCATCCATCTGGGGCGGCCCGCCCGGCAGTCCCGAGGAAGATGGCGACCGTTTCATCGAGATCTGGAACCTCGTCTTCATGCAGAATGAGCAGCATGAGGATGGCAGTATGACCGAATTGCCGCGCCAGTCCATCGATACGGGCATGGGGCTGGAGCGCATCGGCGCGCTGTTGCAGGGCAAGCATGACAATTACGACACCGATCTGATGCGCGCGCTGATCGAGGCCTCGGCGCATGCGACCTCAAGCGACCCGGACGGTCCTGGCAAGACCCATCACCGCGTGATTGCCGACCATCTGCGCGCGACGTCCTTTCTGATCGCGGATGGGGTGATGCCCAGCAATGACGGGCGCGGTTATGTGCTGCGCCGCATCATGCGCCGGGCGATGCGGCATGCGCATATGCTAGGGGCGCAGGATCCGTTGATGCACCGGCTGGTGCCGGCGCTGGTCGCGCAGATGGGCGGGCATTATCGCGAGTTGCGCGAGGCGCAGGCGTTGATTGCTGAGACTTTGCGTGCCGAGGAAACCCGTTTCCGCCAGACATTGGACCGCGGGCTGAAGCTGCTCGATGCGGAACTGGAAGGCCTTGGCGAGGGCGCTGAGTTGTCCGGCGCTGCGGCGTTCAAGCTCTATGACACATATGGCTTCCCGCTGGATCTCACGCAGGACGCTTTGCGCGAGCGGGGCCGTGCGGTCGATGTGGCAGGCTTTGATGCGGCGATGGCCGCGCAGAAGGCGCGGGCACGGGCCAGCTGGTCGGGCTCGGGCGATGCGGCGGATGCGACGATCTGGTTCGATCTTGCGGACCGGTTCGGGGCCACGGAATTCCTCGGCTATGACATGGAAAGCGCCGAAGGCCAGATCGTGGCACTGGTGGCGGAGGGTGCAGAGGTCGCCAGCGCCAAGGCCGAGGTGCAGATCATCACCAACCAGACCCCGTTCTATGCCGAATCCGGGGGGCAGATCGGCGATACCGGGCTGATCCGCTCGGCCACTGGCATGGCCGAAGTGATTGACACCCGCAAGAGCGCGGGCGTTTTCATTCATGTCGCGCGGGTCACCGAAGGCGAGATCACGCGCGGCCAGCCCGTCAAGCTGGAAGTGGCGCATGCCCGCCGCGCGGCGATTCGCGCCAATCACTCCGCGACGCATCTGCTGCATGAGGCGCTGCGCCTCGCGCTCGGGGCGCATGTGGCGCAGAAGGGTTCGCTCAACGCGCCCGACCGGCTGCGGTTCGATTTCAGCCATGGCGCGGCGCTCAGCCCTGCGGAACTCGCGCAGATCGAGGCTGAGGTGAACGCCTATATCCGCCAGAACAGCCGTGTCGAGACGCGCATCATGACCCCCGATGAGGCCCGCGCGCTTGGCGCACAGGCGCTTTTTGGCGAGAAATACGGCGATGAAGTGCGGGTCGTGTCGATGGGGCATCAGCCGGGTTCGGGCAAGGGCACCGAGGGCGCGACCTATTCGCTGGAGCTTTGCGGCGGCACCCATGTCACGCGGACGGGCGATATCGGTGCTTTCGTGGCTCTGGGCGATTCGGCATCTTCCGCAGGCGTGCGCCGGATCGAAGCGCTGACCGGGCAGGCCGCGCTCGACCATCTGCGCGCGCAGGATGCGCGGCTCAGCGGGCTGGCGAGCCTGCTGAAAGCGCCTGCGCAGGACGTGCCCGACCGCGTGCAGGCGCTGGTGGAGGAACGGCGCGCGCTGGCCAATGAAGTGGCCCAGCTCAAACGCCAGATCGCGCTTGGCGGCACGGGCGACAGCGCCGATGAGATCCGCGAGGTGGCCGGTCTGCGCGTCATCGCGCGCCTGATGCAGGGCGTCAGCGGCAAGGATCTGCCCGCGCTGATCGACGCGATGAAGGAAAAGCTCGGCTCGGGCGCGGTGATCCTGATCGCCGATACCGGCGCGAAACCCGCCGTGGCGGCGGGCGTCACACCTGATCTGACCGACCGGCTCTCGGCGGTGGATCTGGTGCGCGCCGCTGTCGTCGCTCTGGGTGGCAAGGGTGGCGGCGGGCGGCCCGACATGGCGCAGGGGGGCGGCGCGGATATCACCGGCGCAGACGCCGCCTTGCAGGCCGCGCTCGCCCATATCGAAGGCGTGGACGCATGAGCGCGCTCTGGATCGCCTCGGTGGAGGTCACTGACCCCGACGCCTATGCGGAATACGCCAAACGCGCGACCCCGGCGATTGCGGCGCATGGCGGGGTCTTTCTGGCGCGCGCGGGCCGCTACATCGTGCTCGAAGGCCGCGCCCGCGCGCGCAATGTCGTGGCGCGCTTTCCGTCCCTGGAAGCAGCAGAAGCCTGCTACAACTCGCCCGAATATCAGGAGGCACTGAGCTACGCGCGCGGCGCGTCCGAGCGCGATCTGATCGTGGTGGAAGAAGTCGACTGATCCTGCCGCTTTCATCCCCCCATTCATCCGTGTAAAAATATCCCTGGGGGGGCGCCATTGTGGCGCCATTGGTTCAAGCCCAATGGCGACGGGGCAGAGCCCCCTGCGCTCTCAAATCCCGGCGAACGGGTCGCGCGG
>SKIM01000091.1 GCA_007116445.1 Natronohydrobacter sp. | reverse complement strand
CTGGTTCGCGTAGCAGGCTATTTCATGATTTCCTGCCCCGCCCAGCCTTGCATCCGGTACCCTGGCTCAAGTATCATACCCGTCGGCTTTGGCATGGCAGGGGTCCTTATCGATACGCTAATGAAACCGAGAAATTCCCTTTGATACGCTGGCGTCCCGGAACATGGATGCAATCGTCGCACAAGGTCAGCCTCCGGAGCTCTTCCAGCCACCACCTGCCAATCCTGCACATGAAGTTTACCGGCGATCTGTATCGCCGCGCGCAGATCGCAATCCGTGACCAGTCCTACTACAGAGGGTCGGTAGACTACGTGCGTCTCGTCGAATTGATAGCAGAGATGGAGAGCCGTAACGCCTCATTTCTATGTCCGTGGTCAGCGCCGATTCATGACCCGGAAGCCTTTATGAAAGGGCAATTGTTCTTTGGGTTTCGCGGATCTGCAGAAGGAGAGTGACACTGGTTTCTCATTCGAAACCGACAGAGTTTTGGATGAGATGATGACACCCGCAGCATCGCTCTCGATCCTCTCCAAGGCTTGCTCGTCCGTCACCACAACCATCAGAGGTCCATTCTGCGCCTGCTGGCTGAAAGTTTGCTAACCCACCGAGCGCATCACCCTGACACGCTATCCGGCCGCGCTTCTTGACGCGCAGGTGCATGTCGAAATGCTGGAGGCGCGAGGCAAGACCGCAAAGGTAGCACGCAATCAAAACGAGATCACTGAGGCGAGGGACTGAGCGGCGCGGCACATCTGGTTTACGCGGACACCATGGTGTCTTGACATGGCTTTCCGGCGCCGTCATGTTGAACCAAATTGTTGGGGTTGCAGGTTTTCTATATGAGAGCATCACGGTCTTTTGGGTGCATATAAATGAAGCCGGTATAGGGTTTTATGGCAACGGCGACGCGCTGATCGTCTTCGGCGGCACCTGTCCTCTCATCAAGATCTGCCCTGAAGCGTGTCCGATGATCAATTCCGATGTCTAGCCGACCCCCGCGACCTAGGCCGAGCATGCAACAGGGGAGTCGCGGAGTGTGGATTTACGGTTCCCAGCGCCCTGTGATTGCGCAACCGCTATGGCGCACATGGGCCTGAAACACGAGGTGTGTGACGATATGCTGGGCCTGCACGATACTAGCCGCTCTCTACAAGGAGCCCGTGCGTGCGCTCTGAACACCGTTTTGGCGCAGCCCGGGGCGAAGTCGTGAGGATGGATCAGGCAGAGTTTGACTTCGTTTATTGTTGGTGGGTTTTTCGAGGCAATGCTCGCATCAGCACTGCAGCGCAACAGCGCTTTACGACGACGCCCAACCGTGGTTCTTTCCGCCGTGAGATACTGGCAAGCCCAAGCGACCGCCGTCGCAAATCTCCGCGCAATCAACCAAATGGCGGCTCGATATTTAACCGAAACCCGGAGACATGTGCGGAGATTGGGCCGCCTGGCGCAGCTATCGAGCGGCTTGGCTTCAATGGATACCGGATCAGCGAGTCCATGATGCTCCCCCACCATGCGACTTCCGTAGTGAATGCGGGTGCAGCATCTGCCAATGAGATGATGCAGCTTATCGGCCAGGTAGGCAAAGCCGCCTATTGTGCGACAGGCTACGAACGCGAACCCGAGGTCCTGTCGGCAGAACAAGATGGGACAGTCAAACCAATTACATTACAGGTGTTGATGTGAGTGCTGGGCCGGACATTACTGTTTTTTCATGCTGGTATAACAGAAAAGAGGGGCTCGAAGAGTCCGTGCGCTCCATTCTTGATCAAAAAGACGTGGATTTTGAATATATCATCGTAGATGACGCGTCCACTGATGGCTCGTCGGAGATGCTAAAAAAGTTTGATGATCCCAGGCTACGCATCATACGGAATGAACACAATATTGGCTTTGTAAAGTCTGCGAATAAGGCTGTATTATCTGGAACTGGGCGGTATGTAGCAGTGCATGATGCTGGCGATCTGTCCATGCCGCAACGACTCAAGAAGCAGTTCGACTTTCTGGAAGAGAATCAGAATACCGTTGCCGTTGGAGTGGGTGTAGAAAGCCGAAACCTGGTCACCGGGCGCATTTATTCTTTGAAATCTCATCAAGGCGCAAAAGATGGATTACGCTATGCATATACGCATGGTGAAGTCATGTTCCGTCGGGAAATATACAACAAGGTCGGTGGGTATCGCGAGATATTTTACTTTTCACAAGATAAAGATCTTTGGCACAGACTCAGTAGTTTTGGCGAATTGGGGCTGATATCGGAGCCTCTGTATTCGAGAATCGTGTTTGAAGACGGTGTCGCCCACGACCACGTAAAGCTTGCTCAACAGGCGGTATTTTCAAACCTGATGATGCATTCGGCGAAAGAGCGTTCAGAAGGGCGGCCTGACCCTGTCGAGCGCTACAATGCGCTTGCCTTGCTAACGCAACCGCGCACTGTGAGGTTCAAGACATTCATCCGCAGACGGATGCGAAAACTGCTTACGCGGGGTGAGCTTCGGAAAGCACGAGAGACTTTGGAAGCTGTGCCTGTCAGAATGTTATCGGCCGGTGAGTTGAGCT
>SKIM01000116.1 GCA_007116445.1 Natronohydrobacter sp. | reverse complement strand
GTCGAAATGACGCGCATAATCGCCTGCGTGAAGGCGACCTGCGACGATACCGGACGTGGTCGGACTGTTGGACATCTGGCTGGCCCTTTGATGACTGGCTCTTATCACGATCAGAAAACCACGCCTTTTATTTTTTATCAATTAGTAAAATTTTGTAGCTGAGAAATTTCCCTCAATCGCTGAAAAACCGGGCAGCACAGGCGCTATTCTGCGGCTTCCGTTTGCTCTTCCGCCGGTTTCGACTGTGACTCGCGCGGCTGCAGCACCAGCGGGAAGCTGACACGGAACGCAGCCCCACCCTGCCCGGGCACATAGGCAATATCACCGCCCAGATTATGCATGATCTCGCGGCAAATCGCCAAACCCAATCCGGCCCCCCCGGCCTGCATCTCATCGGTCAGGCGCGAGAATTTCTCGAAGATCAGCGCCTGCTTGTCGCGCGGGATGCCAGTTCCATTGTCGATGAAATCGACCTCGACCATGCCTTTGCGCTCGCGGACCTTGATCTGCATCTGCGGATCATCCGACATGCAATATTTGCGCGCATTGGACAGTACATTGATAAACACCTGCGTCAAACGGCCGGCATCCGTGACGATTTCAAGCGCCTCTGGGTCACGGTCGCGCAGGATGCGAAACTTGCGATCCGCCTGCACTGAATTCGACGCACGGACTGCCTTGTCGATCAATTCGCGCAGCAGGACCGGCGCGACATTCAATTGCACCTGCCCGTGTTCCAGCACGCTCAGATCCAGCAGATCGTCCAGAAGCCGCGTCAAGCGGATCGACTCATCATGGATGATCTGGGCGAAATGCGTGCGCTCCTCGGGTGACATCGCATCCGTGTCCATCATGATCTCGGAAAAGGCCCGGATTGAAGTCATGGGCGTGCGCAATTCATGGCTGATCTGGCTCAGAAACGCGTCCTTCTGCACCGAGAGTTTCTGCAACATCTCATTGGCCTCGCGCAATTTACGCGCCGTGCGGGTCAGCTCTTCGGATTTCGCTTCCAGCTGCGCGGAATATTCCATGATCTGCGCTGTTTCCGAAGCCACGGCCATCAGATCCTCGACCGATACCACCGCCGTGCCCACACTCTGCGCCAGCATCGCATGCGCTGTGGCCGCGCCCACTGACCCCGAGAGCTTCAGTTCCAGCGCTTCCAGAAATTCCGGAGTTATATCGGGCAAGAACCCCTGTTTGCCCTGCAATGCGGCCTGCGCGCGAAAGAAACTCTGCGCCTCGCTGGCGCCCAGGATGCGCTGCGCGATGGGCAGCAGGTCCTCGGCTTCGGCGACAGGACGGGTCCAGCTGCGCGCGGGGCCTGTGCGCTCGTAGATATTGACGAAAAGCGCACCCTGCACGCGCTCCATCGGGCTGGGGAAACTTAGGAATGACCCCAGACAAAAGGCGAGCGCATTCAGAAACAGCGACCAGAACAGCGCGTGCAACAGCGGGTCCAGCGCGGTCAGACCGAACAGGCCATAGGGCCGCAGCCATGCGATCCCGAAAGGTCCGGCCTCCATCACCTGTGCGGTCAGGAACACACCCGGGCCGAAACTGGGCAGGAAGAGCGTATAGACCCAAAGCGCCATGCCTGTGACCAGCCCCAGCGCCGCCCCGGTCCGGCTGGCCCCGCGCCAGAACAGCGCTCCGATCAGCGCGGGCAGCATCTGCGCCACGCCCACAAAGGCGATCAGCCCGATGGCTGCGAGCGCCTCGGACCCGCCCGTGATGATGTAATAAAAATAGCCCAGGGCCAGTACGAGCGAGATCGAGAGCCGCCGCACAGACAGCACCAGCAACCGCATATCCCCTGAATCGAGATTACGCGTAGACCGCACTCGCAGCCAGAGCGGCACGACAATATGATTGGAGACCATTGTCGCCAGAGCAAGCGAGGCCACGATCACCATCGAAGTTGCGGCCGAAAACCCGCCCAGAAAGGATAACAGCGCCAGCCCGTCCTGCCCCAGATAGAGCGGCAAGGTCAGCACGAACATATCCGGGTTACTGCCAGCGGGCATCAGCTCCAGCCCGACAACAGCGATGGGCAAGACGAACAGGCTGATCAGGAACAGATAGAGCGGAAAGGCCCAGCTTGCCGTGGCAAGATGCTGGTCATTGGTGTTTTCGACCACAGTCACCTGAAACATGCGCGGCAGGCAGATGATGGCGATGGCCGAAAGCAGGATCAGTCCGGTCCAGCGTCCCGGCTGGATATGCCATTCCGGCAGGGCCTGCGCGTCGATCCGGGACAGGATATCCGCAGGCCCTGTGGCCACGAACCAGACCACGAACACGCCGACTGCGATCAGCGCAAGCAGCTTGACCACAGCTTCGACCGCGATGGCGGTCACGACACCGGGATGCTGCTCATTCGCGTCCAGCGTGCGCGTGCCAAAAACGATGGTGAAAAAGGCAAGCCCGATGGCGGTCCAGAAGGCGATCAGGGTCGGATCGGCTGTCAGGCCAACCTCGCTCGGGTCAGTCACAAAAACTGTGAAGGATTACGAAATCGACTGCAGTTGCAGCGCGATGTAGGGCGCGCCTGCGGCGATGCACAG
>SKIM01000247.1 GCA_007116445.1 Natronohydrobacter sp. | reverse complement strand
CACCTTCCCTTCAAGGTAAGGAGAAGATCAGCCTGCGATCATTTCAGACTGTCGCACGATGACTTCGGCCTGTTTGATCGACGCAATATCGACAAGCCGTCCCTTGTAGACAGTCGCGCCCTCGCCGCGAGCTTTGGCGGCCTCCATCGCCTCAAGGATTTCGCGCGCTTCGAGCACGGCTTCCTCGGATGGGGTAAAGACTTCGTTGGCCAGCGCCACCTGTTTGGGGTGGATGGCCCATTTGCCCACCATCCCGAGCGTTGCCGAACGCCGCGCCTGCGCGCGAAAACCCTCGTCATCCGAAAAATCGCCAAACGGCCCGTCGACCGGCAGGATGCCATGCGTGCGACAGGCCGCGACAATAGCAGATTGCGCCCAGTGCCAGGGATCGGACCAATATTTCCCGCCGCCGCGCAGCATGTAGTAGTTTTCTTGCGTCCCGCCGATGCCGGTCGTAGACATCCCCATCGAGGCCGCGAAATCCGCAGCGCCAAGGCTCATCGCCTGCAGGCGCGGCGAAGCACTGGCGATTTCCTCGACATGGGCGATGCCCGCTGCGGATTCGATTATGACTTCGAAACTGATCCGCTTCTTGCGCCCCTTGGCGGCCTCGATCGCTGATACCAGTGCGTCAACAGCATAGAGGTCTGCCGCGCAGCCCACTTTCGGGATCATGATCTGATCCAGCCGATCGCTTGCCTGTTCCAGAAGATCCACGACATCGCGGTACCAGAAGGGCGTGTCTAGCCCGTTGATGCGCACCGAGAGATGCTTCTTGCCCCAATCCACCTCATGCGTTGCCGCGATCACATTGGCGCGCGCCGTGTCCTTGTCGGAGGGCGCGACGGAATCCTCGAGATCAAGGTTGATCACATCCGCCTCCGAGGCGGCCATTTTCGCGAAAAGGGCCGTGCGCGAGCCGGGGCCAAAAAGCTGGCACCGATTGGGACGGGCGGGCGGAGTGGGCTGGATGCGGAAGCTCATGCGGCACCTTTTGGTCGGGAAATTAGGTTTTGCGGCGCCGTGTTGGTATTATGTTGCGCGCGGTCTTGCAAGCCGCATTCTGCGCCTGCAATGCCGCACTGCTGCATTCGGGGCCGGCTGCGCCATGATCGGCTGGCGCCTTGTGCTTATTGGCTATGGGCAAGGCGGGGAATAATTCGGCATATTGATGAAAATCAGCAGAGATCTTCGAAAATTGCGCAGAAACCCATGGAAATTTCGCAAGAGGTTTTCCAGTTTCAGCGTGATACTACCCCTAGTCGCGCATGTCCAAAAAACGGGAGTTTAACCATGATCGAAACGCCATATCTTCTGTTTCTGGGCGATGCGCCTGATCCGCTGGCAGCCAAAGTGGCGCAGGGCATCAAGGACTGGCGACCCGAATTCGCCTTGGGCCAGTTGCGCATGGAGGGATGTCGCGCCGATATGGGGCTGCCTGATCTGACGCTCGCCGAGGCTAAGGCCAAAGGCGCGAAGACGCTGGTCATCGGGGTTGCCAATCGCGGGGGAATCATCTCGCAGGCCTGGAAGAAAGTGCTGGTGGCCGCTTTGGAGGAAGGGTTCGATCTGGCCTCTGGGCTGCATAACCTGTTGCGTGATGAGCCCGACCTGAAGGCTGTGGCCGAAGCCTGCGGACGCAAGCTGCATGATGTGCGCATTCCGTCTGTCAGGTATCCGATTGCCAACGGGATCAAGCGTCGCGGCAAGCGGTGTCTGGCTGTGGGCACGGATTGTTCCGTGGGCAAGATGTACACCGCGCTCTGCATGGAGCGCGAGATGGTCGCACGCGGCATGAAGGCCACATTCCGCCCGACCGGGCAGACAGGGATCCTGATCACCGGGGACGGGGTGCCGCTGGATGCGGTGATCGCGGATTTCATGGCCGGCTCGGTCGAATGGCTGACGCCAGACAATGACGCTGATCACTGGGATCTGATCGAGGGGCAGGGCTCGCTTTTCCATGTCTCTTATTCCGGGGTCACGATGGCGCTGATCCATGGTGGCCAGCCCGATGCGCTGATTTTGAGCCATGAGCCGACGCGGGCGCACATGCGCGGTCTGCCGGACTATGCCCTGCCTTCGCTGGAGGATCTGCGCGACACGGCGCTGCATCTGGCGCGTGTGGCCAATCCTGCTTGTCAGGTGGTGGGGATTTCGATCAACACAGCGGCGCTGTCGGATCAGGAGGCGCTGGACTATTGCGCCGGGGTCGAGGCGCGTATGGGCTTGCCGACGGTCGATCCGTTCCGCCACGGTGCGGGGTGTCTGGTCGATGCGCTGGCGGGGGTTTGAGGGGCGTTGCCCCTCTTGGCCCTTTGGGCCAATTCACCCCAGGATATTTTTGCAAGGATGAAAGGGCGCGCTGGTGTTGGCTGTCTATGAGGATCGTTTCGCGCTTGCGGAAGTGTTTACTATCGCGCGCGGATCGCGGACCTATGCGGATGTTTTGCGGGTCGAGTTGCACCGCGAGGGCGCGACCGGGCACGGGGAATCCGTGCCTTATGCGCGCTATGGCGAGACCATGGCCTCGGTGCGCGCGCAGATCGAGAGCGTGGCGGTTGGGATTG
>SKIM01000273.1 GCA_007116445.1 Natronohydrobacter sp. | reverse complement strand
GTGGCCAGCGCGCGCCCGGCGGAATTCTCGCGCATCCGGCCGGAGCTGGAAGCGCTGTTCGGACAGGTGGTGATGGTGCTGATCAGTGAAACTGACCTGCATCAGACGGTCCTGCGGATCCGGCGCAGCCGCCTGAAGCTCTGGGCGGAAACCTGCGTGCCCGAGGCCGAAAGTTGCCGTGTCATGCAGGGCCAGCGCTTCGGGCGCGTGCTGGGCGCGGCGCTGCTGGTCATTATCGGCTGCGCCCTGTGGCAGCCATTGATCACGATGACTGTCCTGACGGTCTTCACGACGCTGTTTCTGCTGTTGATCACCAGCCTGAAACTGGCGGCGGCGGTGGCGGTGATGCGTGATCGACTCGCCCCCGCGCCGAAGCTGGCAGAGGCCAAGATCGTGCGCCACCGCCAGCCGATCGTGTCGATCATGGTGCCGCTCTACAAGGAGCCGCGCGTGGTCCCGCGCCTGATCAACCGGCTGTCGCGCTTGACATGGCCGCGCGATCTTCTGGATATCCTGCTGGTGGTCGAGGAAAACGACCACGCCACGCGCGCTGCCTTGGGCAAATGCGATCTGCCGCGCTGGATGCGCGTCATTCCGGTCCCGGATGCGCCGCTGAAAACCAAGCCGCGCGCGTTGAATTTCGCGATGCTGTTTGCGCGCGGTTCGATCATCGGGGTCTATGATGCCGAAGACGCGCCCGAGCCTGACCAGATCCACCGCGTCGTGCGGTGTTTTCAGAACGGCCCGCCGACGCTGGCCTGCGTGCAGGGCGTGCTTGATTTCTACAATGCGCGCAGCAATTGGCTGTCGCGCTGTTTCACCATCGAATATGCAACATGGTTTCGCATGGTGTTGCCGGGGTTGCAGCGGCTGGGGCTTGCGGTGCCGCTGGGGGGCACGACGCTGTTCTTCCGCCGCGACATTCTGGAGCGTCTGGGCGGTTGGGACGCGCATAACGTGACCGAGGATGCGGATCTCGGCATACGCCTTGCGCGGCACGGCTATTACACACAGCTGCTCGATACCGTGACGCTGGAAGAGGCCAATTGCCGCGCGCTGCCTTGGGTCAAGCAACGCTCGCGCTGGCTGAAGGGCTATGCGGTCACCTGGCTTGTGCATATGCGCGCGCCCCGGCAATTGTGGCAACAGCTGGGCCCGTGGCGGTTTTTCGGGGTCCAGGCGCTGTTTCTGGGCACGCTTGTGCAATTCATGTTCGCGCCCTTGCTCTGGGCCTTCGTGCTGATCACGTTCGGCCTGCCGCATCCGATACAAGATTTCGCGGGTCCAGGGGTCGTGGCCGGGTTCATCGCCGTGTTCCTGTTCTCCGAAGCGGTGACGTTGACTGTGGGGTATCTCGCCTTGCAGGCGCCGCGCCATCGCACCTTGCGGATCTGGTTGCCAACTTTGCACGGGTATTTCCCGCTCGCGGTTCTGGCCGTCTACAAGGCGCTGTGGGAGCTGATCTGCGCGCCGTTCTACTGGGACAAGACCGCGCATGGTGAGCATGTGGCCGCCTGCGACAGCATCACGGTCGCGCGGATTTCGGTTGCGCCGCAGTAGACCTCTGCGCCCGATCGCGCTAGCAAGAAGCGGGTTCACAGCGCTGGGGGCGGAATGCTCTATTTCCACAAGGCAGGTCTAGTTTTTCTCGCCACGCCCAAGACAGGCAGCACCGCCATCGAGCATGCGCTGACCCCCAGGGCGGATATGGTTTTCCAGAACCATCCGGATTTCAAGCATTGCATGTTCCAGCGCTATCAATGGCGGGTCGAGAAAGCCATCCTGATGTTCACGGACCGGGTGCCCGAAACCGTGGCGCTGATCCGCGCGCCAGAAGATTGGCTGAGCAGCTGGTTTCGTTTCCGCCATGGCGCCTGGCTCGACGGCAAACCGCGCAGCACGCGGGGCCTGAGCTTTGATGATTTCGTCGCGGGGTATCTCGATGATCCGCAACCGCCTTTCGCGGCTGTGGGACGTCAGTCGCGCTTCCTGACCCACCCGAAAACCGGCGCGCGCGTGCAGCATATTTTCCGCTATGACGCGATGCCGGCCTTTCTTGAGTATCTTCAGGCGCGGCTTGGCGATCCGGTGGTGCTTGAGCGGCGCAATGTCTCGCCCGACTGGTCCGTCACCCTGTCGCCCGATCTGCGCCGGCGTCTGGAAGAACGCTTTTGCGACGATTATGCCCTTTATGACAGCGCGCTGACCCGCAGCCCCGGCTGAAGGCTTGCACCCGTGCCGAGAGCGCGCCAGAGTGATGAAAAAGGATGCGCCCATGACCCTTGAAACCCGCATCGCCGCTGCCCGTGGTGAAATACCCGCTGACCTCGTCTTGCGCGGGGCTGAGGTGCTCTGCACGGTGACCGGCGCGCGGATCGCGGGTGATGTGGCGATTTCCGAAGGCGTGATCATCGGCATCGGGGCCGAATATGCGGCGCGCGAGGTGATCGAACTGCCCGGTCAGACGCTGGTGCCGGGCTTCATCGACACGCATCTGCATATCGAATCCTCGTTGGTCACGCCGTTTGAATTCGACCGCTGCGTGGCCCCGCGCGGGGTGACCACGGCCATTTGTGACCCCC
>SKIM01000149.1 GCA_007116445.1 Natronohydrobacter sp. | reverse complement strand
TGCAGATGGGGCTGGCGCAGGATTGGGCCATCATCGGTGCCGGTGTACGCGAGGGCGATCGGGCGATGCGCGACCGGCTGCTGGCGCAAGATTGCCTGACGACGCTGATCGAACTTGATCCGGCCGGAAAAACGGCCGAGGTGACTGGCGCGATGGTGGACTTCCTGCCGGTGCAGCACGACAACGCCGCGCTGATTGCGCGCATGGCGCAGGCAGATATCCGCATCGTGTCGCTGACCGTGACCGAAGGCGGCTATTATCTGGACCCGGAAACCGGCGGGCTGGATACCGGCCACGACGATATCCGCCATGATGCAGGGCACCCGGCAACCCCGCGCACGTCTTTCGGCGCAATACTCGCGGCATTGCGCTTGCGGCATGCGCAGGGCGCGGGGCCGTTCACGTGCCTGTCCTGCGACAATCTGCAAGGCAATGGCGATATCCTGCGCCGCACGGTGGTCGGGCTGGCCCGGCTGTCGGACCCCGCTCTTGCCGACTGGATCGAGGCCGAGGTCAGTTTTCCCAACAGCATGGTGGATTGCATCGTGCCCGCCACTGGCCCGCGCGAAATTGCGCTGGCGCGCGGCTTCGGAATTGCCGACGCAGCGCCGGTGACGCATGAAAAATACCGCCAGTGGGTGATCGAGGATGATTTCTGCGCCGGGCGTCCTGATTGGGGTCTGGTGGGGGCGGTCTTCACCCCCGATGTGCATAGCTATGAGACGATGAAGATCCGCATCCTGAATGGCGGCCATCAGGTGATCTGCGGTGCGGGCGAATTGCTGGCGCTGGACACGATCGCCGCCTGTATGGCGCATGAAGGCATCCGCGCCATGTTCCGCAAGATCGCCAGCGAAGAAATCGCGCCGCATGTGCCTGCGGTGCCCGGGATCGCAGCAGCGGACTATCTCGCGCTGATCGAGCGGCGCTTCGCTAATCCCGAGATTCGCGACACGACGCGGCGCGTGGCGTTCGACGGCTCCAGCCGTCATGCTGGCTTTCTTCTGCCCTCGATCCGCGACGGGTTGGCCAAAGGCGTCCCGGTGCAGGGGCTGGCCCTGGTCTCGGCACTCTGGGCGCGCTATTGTCTGGGGCGGCGCGAAGATGGAACCGGGATCGAGGCCAATGACCCGATCTGGCCCGCTCTTCAAGCGGTTGCGCAGGCCGCCGAGGCGCAACCGCGCGTCTGGCTGGAGCGCGTGCCGATCTACCGCGATGTGAAGGACGCGCCGGATTTTGCCGATCCGTTCTGTCGATGGTATGACGCCTTGCGGTCAGATGGCGCGTGTGCCGTCATGCAGCGCTATAGCGGCTGAGCCCCCGCGTCGCGCGGCACAGGTTGCGCAATCTGAATGACAGGGCCGGGCCTGTTCAGCAGATCAACACTGAACTGCCGGTTGTCGCCCGTGCTTCCATCTGGCTGTGCGCCTCGGCCACCTCTTCGAGCGCGAAGTCCTGGCCGATGCGGATTGCGACCTTGCCACTTTCGACCATCTCGAATAACTGGGCTGCCATCGTCTGACAGGTTGCGTGATCGGCGATATGCGTGAACAGCGTGGGCCGGGTCAGGTGTAGTGAGCCTTTTGCGCCGAGCACGCCCAGATCGAAAGGCGGCACCTTGCCAGAGGCATTGCCGAAGCTGATCATCATTCCCAGCGGACGCAGGCAATCGAGTGAGCGCTCGAAAGTCGCGGCCCCGATGGAATCCATCACCACATCGACCCCGCGCCCGTCGGTCAATTCGCGCACGCGGGCCACGAAATCCTCGCGCTCGTAATTGATCGCGGCCTCGGCGCCAAGTTCCAGCGCCAGCGCGCATTTCGCGTCGGTCCCTGCCGTGCCGATCAGTCGGATGCCAAGCGCCTTGGCCCATTGGCAGGCAATCAGCCCGACACCCCCCGCGGCGGCGTGAAAGAGCACCGTGTCGCCCGCTTTGAGCGGCACAGTGCGGTGAAACAGATATTGCACGGTCAGACCTTGCAGCATCATCGCCGCCCCGGTGCGGAAATCGAGGCTGTCAGGCAGGCGGCAGACCTGCGCCGCCGCCATCACCCGCGCGTCGCAATAGGCCCCCGGCGGTGCGCTGGCATAGGCCACACGGTCGCCGAGAGCCAGATGCGTGACGCCTTCGCCCAGTGCCTCGATGACGCCCGCGCCTTCCATGCCAAGCACATGGGGCAGGGGCAGCGGATAGACGCCAGAGCGCTGATAAATGTCGATATAGTTCAGCCCGCAGGCATGGTGGCGGATGCGCACCTGCCCCGGCCCCGGCTCGCCCACGTCGCGCTGCACCAGTTGCAGCACCTCCGGCCCGCCGGGCTGCTCAAAAACCACGCAGCGCGTGGCGCTCATTGGGTGGCCTCCTTGAAATGATCCGCATAATCCTGCCGCAGCGTGGCTTTCTGCACCTTGCCCATCGTATTGCGCGGCAATTCGGGCAAGACGATATAGGTCTTGGGCTGTTTGTAGCGCGCAAGAGCGTCTGACAAGGCCCGCTCGATCGCCGCGATATCCGGCCCGTCCCCGTCGGATGCGAGCACGGCCACAACCGCTTCGCCGAAATCTGGATGCGGCAGGCCGATCAC
>SKIM01000032.1 GCA_007116445.1 Natronohydrobacter sp. | reverse complement strand
CGACAGCAGCGCACAGGCAATCGCCAGATCGGCGGCGGGTTCCTGCACGCGGATGCCGCCTGCGACATTCAGAAACACGTCCATCCCCGCAAAAGGGATGCCGCAGCGCGCCTCGAGCACGGCCAGAATCGTGGACAGCCGCGCCGAATCGAGCCCGACGACGGTTCGGCGCGGGGTGCCCAGCGGCGAAGGTGCCACCAGCGCCTGAATTTCCGATAGCATCGGGCGCGTGCCCTCGATGCCCGCGAAGACCACCGAGCCGGGCGCGGGTGTGCCGCGTTCGGACAGAAACAGCGCCGAAGGGTTGGCGACTTCCGCCAGGCCGTTGCCGGTCATTTCAAAGACGCCGATTTCATCGGCCGGGCCGAAGCGGTTCTTGACCGCGCGCAGGATGCGGAACTGGTGGCCGCGCTCGCCTTCGAAATAGAGCACGGTATCGACCATGTGTTCGACCACGCGCGGACCTGCGATCTGGCCTTCCTTGGTCACATGGCCCACAAGGATCACCGACACACCGCGCCGCTTGGCGAAACTGACCAGCTCATGCGCCGAGGCGCGCACCTGACTGACCGAACCGGGGGCGGAGCCCACCGTGTCGAGCCACATCGTCTGGATCGAGTCGATGATCACCAGATCCGGGCGCTCGGTGTCGAGCGTCGAGAGGATATCATGCAGATTGGTTTCCGCGCCAAGCTGCACGGGCGCATCGGCAAGCCCCAGACGGGCGGCGCGCAGGCGCACTTGCGCGGCCGCTTCCTCGCCCGAGATATACATGCATTTCAGACCCTTGCGGGCGAAAGCCGAGACAGCTTGCAGCAAGAGCGTCGATTTGCCGATGCCCGGATCGCCCCCCACAAGGATCGCCGAGGCCGCGACCAGCCCGCCGCCCAGCACGCGGTCAAGCTCACCCAGCCCGCTGTCGCGGCGCGGGGGCGGGGCTTCATCGGCGCTCAGCGTGCTCAGCGCGATGGAGCGGCCACGACTGGCGCGCGGACCGGGGCCTGCGACCAGCGGCGCTTCCTCGACGATCGAGTTCCAGGCCCCGCAGGCATCACAGCGCCCGGCCCATTTGCGATGGGTCGCGCCGCAGGCAGTGCAGTTGAACAGGGCTTGAGCCTTCACCATGACGGCGCTTATCGCAGCCCGCCCTCAGCCGCGCAAGCCCGCGCTGATCCGATGCAGGCGCAGCTGTGTCAGTTCGGGCAGCACGTCGCCAATCGCCGCGATGATCTGCGTCTCGGTCAGCGCATGATCGGCTTCGGGGGCGAGTTCGGCCAGCAGCTCCAGATGCAGCCCGTCCTCGAAATAGCCCAGATGCAGCCGCTCGACCTGCCGCACCATCGGATGCGCCAGCGCAAGGGTCAGAACCTGCCCTTCCAGTTCGGTGCGCAAGGGCGCCTGTTCGGCCCCGAAGCCTTCGAAATGGCCTGCGGGTTCGACATGGATGATCAGATCTTCCAGCGCATCGACCTGCGCCAGCGCCTGGGCGCGCGCGGCTTCGGCGATGCGGTGGCCTTCGGTCACCGAGATCAGCGGATCGACCATGACCGAGACATCAGCCACGACCCGCGCGCCATGCTGGCGCATGCGCAGATCACGCAGGCCGCAGACACCGGGAGTGCTGTGCAAGCACGCTTCCAGCGCCCGGCGCAGATCGTCGGGGGCTTGCGTGTCAACCAGCTCATCTGCTGCGCCCTTGCCGAATTGCCAGGCCACGCGCAGCAGCATCACTGCGATGATGGTCGCGGCCAGCGGATCGGCCCAGACAAGGCCCAGCTGCGCGGCCCCGATCCCCACCAGCGCCACGACCGAGGACAGCGCATCGGTGCGGTGATGCCAGGCATTGGCGCTCAGCAGCGTCGATTTGGTCGCCCGGGCGGCGGCCATCGTATAGTGAAAGAGCCCTTCCTTGACGCCGATTGACAGCGCCACGATCACCAGCGCCCAAAGCCCCGGCACCGTCAGCGCGCCGCTCATCAGTCGCCCCGCGCCGTCCCACAGAATGCCGATCCCGGTCAGTGCCAGCAGCGCGGCAAGCGCCAGCGTGGCAAGCGTTTCGAACCGCCCGTGGCCATAGGGGTGATCATCATCCGGCGCCCGCGCTCCCTGTCGCAGCCCCCAAAGCACCATGATATCAGAGGCCAGATCGCTCAGCGAATGCGCCCCGTCGGCCACCAGCGCGGGGCTGGCGAGCATGATACCGCCCGCGATCTTGAGCAGGGACAGCACCAGATTGATCCCCGCGCCCACCAGCGTGACCCGAGTTTTGCGCGTCTCAAGGCTGGATATCATGTCAGAACCCGACAGTCACGGCATGCCCGGATCATAGCCAAGCGGGCCGCGCAGCAAAACCCCCATTCCGCGCCCCATTCCGCACTGGCCTTGGCAGGGCTGGATTTGCTAGGATGCGGCACCGAACAAGAATGGAGGCCCGCATGCCGCTTGACAAACCGTCAGTCTCGCCCAAGGACGCGCCGGATCTGGGGCGTTTCACATGGGACGATCCGCTGCGCCTGGAGGGGCAGCTGGGCGAAGACGAACGCATGCTGCGCGACGCGGCGCGCGCCTTCGCCGAAACCGTCCTGCAACCGCGCGT
>SKIM01000281.1 GCA_007116445.1 Natronohydrobacter sp. | reverse complement strand
GCGCCTTCCTTGATCCCCGAGGGCCAGCGCGACGTCACGGTTTTGGTGCGCGTGTAGAAACGGAACGCGTCCGGCCCGTGCTGGTTGAGGTCACCAAAGCCCGACTTTTTCCAGCCGCCAAATGTGTGATAAGCGAGCGGGACAGGAATTGGCACATTGATCCCCACCATGCCGATATTGATCCGGCTGGCAAAGTCGCGCGCAGTGTCGCCGTCGCGGGTGAAGATCGCTGTGCCATTGCCGTATTCGTGATCCATCGCCATGCCGATCGCCTCGTCATAGGTCTTGGCGCGCACCATCGACAGGACCGGACCGAAAATCTCCTTGCGGTAGATGTCCATCTCGGTGGTCACATGGTCGAAGAAATGCGGGCCGACGAAAAAGCCGTCTTCATAGCCCTGCAGGCTGAAATTGCGCCCGTCCACGACCAGTTCCGCGCCCTGCTCGACGCCGCTTTCGACCAGCCGAAGGATGTTTTCCTTGGCTGCCGCTGTGACAACGGGGCCGTAATCGACATCATCGCCTGCAGTCCACGGCCCGACCTTCAGCGCTTCGATCTTGGGCACCAGGCGTTCGCGCAGCGCATCTGCCGTGCCATCGCCCACAGGGACCGCGACCGAGATCGCCATGCAGCGCTCGCCCGCCGCGCCATAGCCCGCGCCGATCAGCGCATCTGCGGCCTGATCCATATCGGCATCTGGCATGATGATCATATGGTTCTTGGCACCGCCGAAACACTGCGCGCGTTTGCCGGCCTCGGCCGCGCGGTGATAGATGTAATGCGCAATCGGGGTCGAGCCCACGAAGCCCACGGCCTGAATCACCGGGTTGTCGAGGATCGCATCAACCGACTCCTTGTCGCCATTGACAACCTGCAGCACCCCGTCGGGCAGCCCTGCTTCCTTGAAGATCTCGGCCAGCATCAAGGGCACGCTTGGGTCACGCTCGGAAGGTTTGAGGATCATCGCATTGCCGCAAGCCAGCGCGGGGCCCATTTTCCACAGCGGGATCATCGCGGGGAAGTTGAACGGCGTGATTCCCGCGACAACGCCCAAAGGCTGACGCATCGAATACATGTCGATGCCCGGACCTGCACTGTCGGTGAATTCGCCCTTCAACAGATGCGGCGCGCCGATGCAGAATTCGATCACTTCCAGGCCGCGCTGCACATCGCCCTTGGCATCGACAAAGGTTTTGCCATGCTCGGACGACAGCGCTTCGGCCAGCTTGTCCATATCGCGATTGATCAGCCCGACAGCGGCCATCATCACCCGCGCGCGTTTTTGCGGGTTGGTCGCGCCCCAGGCGCGCTGTGCCACGGCGGCACGCGCCACGGCATCGTCAAGCTCGGCTTTCGACGCCAGCGGCACGCGTGCCTGCACCTCGCCCGTCGCCGGGTTGAACACATCGGCAAAGCGCCCGGATGTGCCTGCGACATGTTTGCCGTCGATCCAATGCGAAAGCTCTTTCATCCTCATCCTCCTCGGTATTTGCTGCGCCGCACGATAGACGCAGGCTTCGGAAGTGTGAATGGCGATTCTTGCAGGGGTATTTCAGACCGCGCCTGCGTGACGGATCCTTCAGCCCCGATCCGCTTGCGCCAGGACTTCGGCGACCAGAGGATTGGGAAAACGACGCCGCAGCGTCACGGCCAGAAAGCGCTCGCTCAGCCCGTCGAGCTTGGCGCGTTCGACCAGAAATCCCGATTGCAACTCATCGCGCACGACGATGGGCGGCAACACCGCAAGCCCCGCCCCGGCGCGCGCCAGCAGGCGCAGGGTGGCCATGTCATCGGCCTCGGCGGCGATCAGAGGGGTGATGCCCAGCCGTTCGGTCAGGTTGTCGAAACTCGCGCGCAGGCCCGATTCCGGGGTCGGCAGGATCAGCGGCTCCGTGCTCAGCACCTCGGCCACGGATTGACGCGCGGGCACGTCACGCGGGAAGCCCACGACACTGACCGGCTGCTCGGACAGAGCCTGCACCAGATAGGGGCTGGCGGCATCGCGCGCGGGCGCAAGATTGGTCAGCACGATATCGAGCGCCAGCGAGTCCAGCCCATGCATCAGGTCAGGCTGCGCGCCCGAGCGCAACACCAGTTCCACATCCGACCGCCCGATCAAGGGCGCAACAAATCCGATCAGGAAATTGCGCGACAAGGTCGAGAGCGCGCCGACGCGCAGCACCTGGCGCGCGCGCCCCACCTGCGCAAGCGTCGCCGTGAGATCATCTGCCGTGCGGAAAATCGCTTCGGCATGATCAAGCGCGATCCGCCCGGCCTCGGTCAGCAGCAAACCGCGCCCGCGCCGCTCGAACAAGTCATGGCCCAATGCGGCTTCGAGCGCCCGTAACTGGGTCGAAATCGCGGATTGCGAGATATTGAGGCTGCGCGCTGCACCCGTCAGCGTGCCATCGCGTGCTATCGCGCGGAACAGTCGGAGGTGATGGAGATTAAGCTGCATGAGTGTTCTATATTTCAGAACGCTTACAAGAAAAATATGTATTATTATTTATGTCCGAACCATCCTATTTCCGCAAGACCGATTCACAGAGGAGAGGATGCCCATGACGCTGCCAGTCTTTTCGCTGCTATCCCCGCT
>SKIM01000236.1 GCA_007116445.1 Natronohydrobacter sp. | reverse complement strand
TGGCAGCGGCTGGACGCGGCGCAGGCCCGTCACAAGGTGACATGGGAATGGGTCAAGGGGCATGCCGGGCACCCTGAGAATGAGCGCGCCGATGAGCTTGCCCGCGCAGGTATGGCGCCGTTCAAACAGGCGCGGCCATGACACTGCTGCAAGGGCTTGACTATGCGGCGGTGTTCATTTTCGGGCTGACAGGCGCGCTGGCCGCGAGCCGCGCGCAGCTTGATATCGTGGGATTCATCTTCATTGCCTGTCTGACAGCCGTTGGCGGGGGCACGCTGCGCGATGTGATCCTGAACCGCGATCAGGTTTTCTGGGTCGCGGATCCGGGCATGATCCTGTCCGCATCACTCGCGGCAATCCTGGTGTTCTTCACAGCACATTTGCTGGAATCCCGGCTACGCGCACTGGAATGGCTCGACGCGCTGGCGCTGGGTGTCGCGGTGCCTGCAGGCGTCGGCGTCGCGATCGGAATGACGCAGACCTGGCCCATCGTCGTGATCATGGGCGTTGCTACTGGCACGCTGGGCGGGCTGATGCGCGATGTGGTCTGCAACGAAGTGCCGCTGGTGCTGAAGAAAGGCGAGCTTTATGCCACTGCAGCCCTCTGTGGCGCAGTGGCCGCGATCTTGGCCGCGCAGATCACCGACAACATGCTGATCATCCTGATGGTCTGCGGGCTCACGACATTTTCGCTGCGCGCTGGATCAATGCGCTTCGGGTGGTGTCTGCCCGTCTACAAAAGCCGCCCGCCCCGCGTCTGAGCCGCGCTCAGTCGGCACAGCGCCGTGCGGCTTCTTCAGTCGCTGCCGTGAATCCGAAGAGCGAGAACGTATCACGCGTGTTCGTTCCACGCGAGGAGCGCGCCGTCAGGACAGCTTCGGCACCTGCGCGCATAGCGGCGAAAATGCGTTGATCATCGTCGGGCGAGCCAGCCCAGGCCCAGTCACCGTCAACAAAAAGCTGAAACTCATTGCTGCCGATCTGCATGCCGACGGTGGAATCCGCAGCAAAGGGATAGCCCCCTGTGAAGGAAATCTCGGGCGTTGTCCGGCCGGGGCGATAAGTGGCAAACATCAGGATATCGCCACGACGCACCTGAACCGGTTGCCCACCGCGCGTATTGACCGTTTCGCGCGGAGCCGAAACAACCCAGCATTCCTTGGGGCTCTCTTCGACAAACACGCTCCAGTCGGTTTCAGCAGCCACGCGATTGGTCGATTCCTGCGCTGCTGCGCCGGATGCCAGGCCCGTTCCGACCAACGCTATGGCAAGCGCGGCTGTTGCTCCGAAATGACTCAGTGTCGCCATGTGCTGTCTGCCTCCAATTGACCTGACCCGATTTTTGCGCCACCTGACGAAGCAAGTGACTGCCCGGACCTTCGGCTGTGTTTTAGCCGTAAGGTCGGGGAAATTCAAAGCCCCCTTGGCAAAAAATCGCGCAGCCGTGAGCGGGGAAACGCAGAAGGAATGAAAATGAGCGAGATCGCGCCGGTCAAATCCGCTATCCATCACGGCGCAGTGCCGATGATCGCGCTGTGGCGCGGGGAGTTGCTCGAAAGCCTGCATCACGGTCATGCAGTGGTCACGCGCGACACAGGCGAGATCGTCGAGGTCTGGGGACGGGCCGATACGCTGATCTATCCGCGCTCCAGTTGCAAGATGGTGCAGGCATTGCCGCTTCTGGAAACCGGCGCGGGGCAGGATCTGACGCCTGCGCATCTGGCGCTTGCCTGCGCGTCACATCAGGGGGCTGCGATCCACGTCAACAAGGTCGCGCGCTGGTTGGAGGATCTGGGACTGGCCGAGCAAGATCTGCGTTGCGGCTGTCAGGCCCCGCAAGACATTCCCGAACGCGATCGATTGATCCGCGAAGGTGCCGCGCCCTGTCAGTTGCACAATAACTGTTCGGGCAAACATGCCGGTTTTCTGATGCTCAACCAGAATCTGCGCGGTGATGCGGACTACATCCTGCCCGACCACCCCTTGCAGCGGATGATCCGATCCACCTTCGAAGAGGTCACCGGGATGCGCTCCCCCGGATACGGGATCGATGGATGTTCCGCCCCCAATTTTGCAACTGGTCTGGACGCGTTCGCATACGCGCTTGCACAATTCGCCGGCGCGACGGATCGCGGCGATGCACGGGCGCGGGCGATGGTGCGCCTGCGCGAGGCGATGATGCGTCACCCTGATCTGGTCGCCGGTGAAACCCGCGCCTGCACCGATCTGATGCGGGCAATGGGGGGCAAGGTCGCCGTGAAGATGGGGGCCGAAGCGGTTTTTGCCGCCATTCTGCCCGAGCAGAGACTGGGGATCGCGCTGAAGATTGTTGATGGCGGGGTGCGTGCTGCGGATGCGGCAATGACGGCACTTCTGATCCGCCACGGCGCGCTGGACCCTCAAAATCCAGTGGTTGCGCGTTACCTTGGGCCGATGAAAAACTGGCGCGGTTTGCATGTGGGCGAGACTCGGCGCGCTGAAGGTTTCGCCTGAACCCCTGATCCTCAAGAAGTTGATGCTGCATTGCAGCGTGACGCCTTCCTTTGGGGCCTCGGCTCGTGTATGCGGGGGCGATTGACCATAGAGGGGAAAGCCATGTTCAAATTTCTGTTCGGCGACAAGACGACTACAGTTCAGGCCAAGCAAGAGACGCAGCGCGAGACGGTGCTGCGCGCGCAAAAAGAACTGAACGCCGTTCTCGCGAAACTCTCGCCCAAGGCCCGAATCACAATCTATCCTGAAGAAGGCACGCTGACGATTGAACTGCCCGAACAGATGCCCGACGAAGCCAAGGCTCTGCCCGCGCCGAGCGCTGCATCAAAGCCAGAGATGAAACCCGCCGAAGCGACAAAAAACGCGGCCCCCGAAAAACCCGCAACCGAGGCCAAGCCAGCCGAAGCCCCGACCGAGGCAAAAGCACCAGAAACCGCGCCAAAGCCCTGAGCCACCCGGCAATGATGCAGGACTTGCCCTGAACGGCATGCTCGTCTAGCGTCTGCGCAAATTGTCGCAGCGGAGGACGACCATGACGGACAGACAGCCCGGTTTTGAGACTTTGCAAATCCATGCCGGCGCGCGCCCTGACCCTGCGACGGGCGCGCGGCAAGTCCCGATCTATCAATCCACGGCTTTCGTGTTCCGCGACGCCGATCACGCGGCCGCGCTCTTCAACCTGCAAGAGGTCGGCTATATATACTCGCGCCTGACCAACCCGACTGTTGCCGCGCTGCAGGAACGTATGGCCACGCTCGAGGGCGGCGCGGGGGCGGTGTGCTGCTCGTCCGGCCATGCCGCGCAAATCATGGCGCTGTTTCCGCTGATGGGGCCGGGTCTGAACATCGTGGCTTCAAACAGACTCTATGGCGGTACGGTCACACAGTTCAGCCAGACCATCCGGCGCTTCGGCTGGTCCGCGACATTTGTCGATTTCGACGATCTGGACGCGGTCGAAGCCGCGATTGACGACAATACCCGCGCAGTATTTTGCGAATCCATCGCCAATCCGGGGGGCTATATCACCGATCTCGACGCCATCGCCGCGATTGCTGATCGCGCAGGCGTGCCATTGATCGTCGATAACACCACTGCCACGCCGTATCTGTGCCGCCCTATTGAACATGGCGCGACGCTGGTCGTGCATTCCTTGACGAAATATCTGACCGGCAATGGCACAGTCACAGGCGGCGCGATCATCGATTCGGGCAAGTTCAACTGGTCGAATGGCAAATTCCCCGCCATGTCCGAGCCAGAGCCCGCCTATCACGGGTTGAAATTTCACGAAACCTTCGGGCCGCTGGCCTTCACCTTCAACGCGATCGCGATTGGTCTGCGTGATCTCGGCATGACAATGAACCCGCAGGCCGCGCATTACACACTGATGGGAATCGAGACGCTGTCGTTGCGGATGGAGAAGCACTGCGCCAATGCGATCAAGGTGGCGCAGTGGCTGGAGCAGGATCCGCGCGTGGCCTATGTGACTTACGCGGGCCTGCCCTCCTCGCCCTATTATGGACGCATGGCAACGATCTGCCCCAAAGGCGCGTCGTCGCTCTTCACTTTCGCGCTGAAAGGCGGCTATGATGCCTGCGTTCGCTTGATCGATTCCGTCAATCTTTTCAGCCATGTGGCCAATCTCGGCGACACGCGGTCGCTGATTATCCATTCGGCCTCGACGACGCACCGGCAGCTGAGCGAAAGCCAGCAGATTGCTGCTGGCGCTGGGCCGGATGTGGTCCGGCTGTCGATCGGACTGGAGGATGCCGAGGATCTGATCGCAGATCTCGACCAGGCGCTGGCCAAGGCGACGGGGTGACAGGCGCAGGCGCTCTGTCCTGCGGCGATGGGCGATTTTTCGCCCTGTTTTTCCTTGCGGCGGGATTTGTGACTCCCGATATGCGGACTTCTTGTGCTAAAGGCACGCTATGAAACCAAATTTTGCACTCGGCCTGACGGATGACGGCATAACCCTGTGGCAGCGTGACGCTGACGGCTGGCTGAGGGTTGGCGCAGTGCCGCCGGACGCTCAGGATCTCGAAACCCAGATGGCTGGGCTGTCAAAGATCGCAGCGGCCATGGCCCCTGAGGGTGTGTATACCAAGCTTGTCGTCCCGCGCGACATGCTGCTGGTCACTGACATGCCGGTTACGGCGCGCAATCATGAAATGCAGGCGCATGAAATCCGCGCGCAGCTGGCCGGTCGCACCCCGTATCCTGTCGAAGAGCTCGATTTTGACTGGGTCGCAGAAGACGGGACGGCCCGCGTCATCGTGGTCGCGCGCGAAACTCTGGTCGAGGCCGAAGACTTTGCCCGCAGTCACGGGTTGAACCCGGTCTGCAATGTTGCGGCGCCCGAAGACACGCAATTTCTCAAAGAGCCCTTTTTTGGACCGACTCGCTGCGCACGCGACATCCTCGGCGATGTGTCCCGGCTCGAACGCGATCAGACCATGTTGCGCGAAACCGGGCTTGCGACCCTGCCTGACCCGGAACTAGTCCAAGAAGCGCCCAAGGTCGATGCGCCCGAAACGGAAGTGCCTGCCCCTGAAGCGCCACTGCCTGAGACATCGCAGCAGAAAGACATGGGCGCCGCCTCTGCGACCGACGACGACAGACAAGACCAATCCCCCCCAGCCGCGCCCGAAGCGGCTGGATCCGAGGACGCGCTACCCGACGCGGAAGCGCCCGAGGCCGTGGCCCCGGCACCTCGCTCATCGGGATCGTCCAGCGCAGAGCCGACACCCGCCGAATTGCGCAAGGCTGCGTTGATGGCAAAGCTCTCACCGCCATCTGCGACATCTCCCACCAAGCCTGCAAAGCCGAGCCCGATCCTGCCGCCCGCAGCCACGCCCCCCTCCTCTGAGACGCCCCAGTCCGCTGAAGCGCGCGCGCCGCAGGATGAAACGCCGCCCTTCCGTTCGCGGCGCGCTTCACAAAGCGCGACGGCGACAACCGATGCGGCACCAGACAACCGCGCCGGGTCCGGCGCAAAGTCAGCCCTCGGCCGCGCCTTGAGTGCCGCGCGGAATGTTGGACTGCCCTCAAAATTGAAAACTACCCGTGACGCTGTGAACGGGCGCGCTGAGAAAGCTGCAACAAGGGCCGGGGAACCGGGACTGGCGGCAGCGGCGCAGAAATCCCCGACAGGCATGGCGAAGGTGACCATAGCCCCGCGCAAGGATCCGCTTGAAACCCTGCGCAGCCATGGCAACACAAAAACCGCAAGCGAGGCCGAACGCATGACCGTGTTCGGCGCGCGCGATGGCGGGATGCCTGACCTGACAACGAAACGGCGCACGCTGCTGGTTCTCGGCGGGGTCGGACTGCTTCTGGCCGCGATCGCAGTCTGGGTCGCCTATTTCACCTTCACCGGTCGCACAGCGCAGGATATGGCTGATGCACCATTGCTCGGCGATACGGCTCTGGCCCCATCAGAGGGATTTCTTGGGGATAATGATCTTGATCTGCCCAGCAGTGAAGAGATCGAAGCCGCGTTGGGAGTCGAAGATGCGGCCGGACAAATTCCGCTGGAAGAGCCGGAGCAGGCGATGCTCCCCGAGGCGCAGACAGATGAGCAGCTACAGGACGATGCCGCCTTCATTCCAGATATCTCTGCCGGGCGCGTGGCTCTTCTGCGTTCGCCTAGCCTGATCGCGCCGCAGGATACTGTCCCTTTCGAGTCCATCCCCGACGTGCCACTGTCTTTCGCTGAGCAGTCGCAAGCCCCGACCCGCGCCGAACTTGCCGCGCGTGAGGCGCAACCGGCCGAGCTTGAACCCGATGCGCCAGAAAGCAATCCAGTCGCATCTGCTCTGCCAGTAGGCGAAGAAGCTCTTGAAATCGTTGTTGCCGAGGGCACGCCACCTACAGTTCCGCCGGTTCGCCCCGAAGGCATCGCCCCGGAACCCGAGATTGCGCCAGAAAGCGCAGAGGCGGTGGTGCAAGACCCCGAAGCGGCTGCCGAGGATGCAATCGCAGCAGAAAGCGCCGGCTCTGACCCTGCCGCAGCCCCACCCGTGTTGGCGCCCCCCGACGAATCCGATCTGCTGATTGCGGTGACAGAGGGCAGACCGGCCTCCGTGCCGCCTGCCCGCCCTGACAGCGTTTTGCAGGAACCCGCGACAGCGCCGCAGCCTGCAGACCCGAGCGAAGACGCACAACCCGAAGCTGGGCTCGACGAAGATCAGGCCTCGTTGATTACGCCGCCTCCGGGCGGCGTCGCGCTGTCTGCTCTGCGGCCTGCACTGCGCCCAGAAAGTCTGATCGAGCGCGCGGCACCGGTGGAGGAAGACGAGGAAGATATGATTGCGTCCGCGTCGGCCTTTGCGGTCGCCTCATCGCTGCGTCCGAACAACCGACCGAGCCAGTTCTCGACCATTGTGCAACGCAGCATGGCCGCTGCGCAGCCGGTGGCGCCAAGCACGCCGCAAGCGCAGCCAGCGCGCGCGGCCGCCGCTCCGGCGCTGCAAATCCCGACATCGGCATCCGTCGCACGCGAAGCCACCCAGACACGCGCCATCAATCTGCGGCAGGTCAATCTTATCGGTGTGATGGGCACCTCGTCCAGCCGTCGTGCGCTGGTGCGGCTGGCCAATGGACGCATCGTCGCAGTTCGCGTTGGCGAAGCGCTGGATGGCGGGCAAGTGACAGCCATCGGCGAAAACGAATTGCGCTATAGTCGCCGCGGACGGGATGTCGTGTTGCGCATCGCGTCCTGACGCGCGATAAGCGCCTCAGATCAACGCCCGAGGAGTTTCCGTGTCCACCCAGCCGCCTGAACAAAACGTCTCGCCCGCTGTGAAGATCGGCCTTGAACTGGGTCCGGTCTTTTTGTTTTTCGTAGGCTATATCAGCCTGCGCGAGCAAAGCTTCACGATCAACGGTACTGAATATGATGCCTTTATCCTGCTGACCGCCGCATTCATCCCGGTCATGGCGTTGGCCACATTCGCGCTCTGGAAACTCTCCGGGCGACTCAGCCGTCTGCAACTGGTCACGCTCGTCATGGTCGTGGTATTCGGCGGGTTGACAGTCTGGCTGAATGACGAGCGCTTCTTCAAGATGAAGCCCACCGCCGTCTATTCGATCTTTGCAGCACTTCTCTTCATCGGACTGGCGCGCGGTCAAAGCTGGCTGGAACTGGTCATGGAAGGCGCCTTGCCCTTGACACATGCGGGCTGGATGCTGCTGACAAAACGCATGGCGCTGATGTTTCTGGCCATGGCGCTGGCCAATGAAATCGTGTGGCGTACCATGTCCACCGATGCCTGGGTGAATTTCCGGACTTTTGGCCTGCCACTTGCGCTATTTCTTTTCCTTCTGGCGCAAAACCGCCTGTTTCAGACCTATAGCTCAGCCCCCAAGGAGTGACGCAGCCGCGCGATGGTCTGCACGGCTGCGACAGCGGCGATCAGCCTTTCGGTCCGATCATGTCTTCGGGACGGACGACGCGGTCGAATGTTTCGGCATCCACAAACCCGAGTGCGATCGCTTCTTCGCGCAGCGTGGTGCCGTTCTTATGCGCGGTTTTCGCAACCTTGGTGGCATTGTCATAACCGATGGTGGGCGCCAGCGCAGTGACCAGCATCAGCGATTCCTTCATCAGCTTGTCGATCCGCGCGACATTCGCCTGCGTCCCGACCACCATGTTATCTGTGAAGGAAGATGCCGCATCCCCCAGAAGCTGCATTGATTGCAAGACGTTGTAGCTCATCATCGGGTTATAGACATTCAGCTCGAAATGCCCCTGCGAACCGGCGAAGCCAACGGCAGCGTCATTGCCCATAACATGCGCGCAGACCATCGTCAGCGCCTCGGCCTGAGTCGGATTGACCTTGCCGGGCATGATCGAAGAACCCGGTTCATTTTCCGGCAAGATCAATTCGCCCAGACCGGAACGCGGCCCAGAGCCAAGAAGCCGCATGTCATTGGCAATCTTGAACAAAGACGCCGCGACTGTCTTGAGAGCGCCTGAAAACATGACCATCGCATCATGGGCGGCAAGCGATTCGAATTTATTTGGTGCCGTGCGGAAGGGAATCCCCGTGATTTCAGCGATTTGCGCTGCGACCTTCACATCCCAGCCCTTGCGGGTATTCAGACCTGTGCCGACCGCGGTGCCGCCTTGGGCCAGCTCATAGATATGCGGCAGGCACATCTCGACACGCGCAATCCCCATCTTGACCTGATGCGCATAACCGCCGAATTCCTGGCCCAATGTGAGCGGCGTGGCGTCCTGCGTATGCGTGCGGCCGATCTTGATGATATCCTTGAATTCCTCGGATTTCGCCTCCAGCGCCTTGTGCAGCTTGTTCAGCCCCGGAAGCAGCACATCACGCGCCAGCATACCTATCGCGACATGCATTGCTGTCGGGAAAGTATCATTTGACGACTGGCCCATATTGCAATGATCATTCGGATGCACAGGATCCTTCGACCCCATGACCCCGCCCAGAATCTCGATCGCGCGGTTCGAGATGACTTCATTGGCGTTCATGTTGCTCTGTGTCCCGGACCCCGTTTGCCAGACCACCAGCGGGAAATTGTCGTCAAACTTGCCTTCGAACACTTCCTGAGCGGCCGCAGTGATCGCACGCCCGCGCGTCTCATCGAGATCCCCCTGCTCAATATTCACCAGCGCACAAGCCCATTTGACTGCCCCTAGTGCGCGGATAATCGGCACAGGCTGGCGCTCCCAGCCAATCGGGAAGTTCAGAATAGACCGCTGCGTTTGAGCGCCCCAATACTTGTCGGCAGGCACATCGAGCGGGCCGAAGCTGTCAGTCTCTGTGCGGAATGAAGTCATGGGCGAAGCTCCTTGCAACCAATATTTGCATAGTGCTTAGCCGCCTGTTGACGGGAAATCAATCAGTATGCGTTCGCATACCGGCGCTCACTTGCGGAAACGGTCAAGGCTGACAACTTCGCCGGATTTGGGTTCTTGCGGTGCGTCTTCGATCATGGGGGCCTCTTCGTCCTCGTCTTCATCATCCTGATGCAATTCGAAGCGCAGCCCAAACTCCACAGAGGGGTCGACGAAGGTCGAAATCGAGTCGAAGGGAATGTAGAGTGGCTCGGGGGCATTCCCGAAATTCAACGTAATCGCGAACCCGTCTTCATCGACGCGCAAATTATCAAACCAATGCTGAACGACGAGTGTGATCTCCTCGGGGTAGCGCTCACGCAGCCAATCTGCCATCTCCATATCCGGATGACTGGTGTCGATCGTGATGAAAAAATGATGATCCCCGGGCAAACCATCGCGAGACACAGTTTCCATGACCTTGCGGATCAGTCCCCGCATGGCGTCATGCATCAGATTGCCATAATCAATTTCGCGACTCATGGGCCCTCTCTTTGAACAGAGCATAAGGCTTTCAGCGCAGAAGGAAAGCCCCCTGAAAGACAGAGACCATGTTT
>SKIM01000279.1 GCA_007116445.1 Natronohydrobacter sp. | reverse complement strand
GGCGAAAAAGAAACGGAAGGAAACACCAGCATTGACCCCAACATGACACGCAGAACATAACAACCGGGTGGGTCAGATCTCGGTGACAATGCCGGGTCAGTTCTCAGTGACAATCAACAGTCGGAGGTCAGCGAGAAGCTCCAGTTTTCACTGCTGTCGGAGACGTTCGAGACGGCGGCGTTCGAGGCTGTGATGCCGGCGGTCGAGAACCCTGTGACCGGCTCGGAGAAGGTGACGCTGACGGTGAAGGGCTCGCCCGGGATGGCTTCGGATGGCAGGGAGCCGAAGCTGGGGACGGGGGGGGGTCGTATCTACCGGCGCTTCCACCGTTACCGAGACGGTGACCGGCGCGCTGTCGGCAAACCGGTCATTCACCACAAGCTGAAACACGAGAACTTCGCCGGATGTATTCGGTGGCAGGCTAGGGGCAGTGAAACTTGGTGCTGCCGCACTGCTGTTTGACAGCGTGACGCTTGGACCGGAGAGCTGCGTCCAGGTGTAAGCCAACGGATCGCCGTCCGGATCGGCGCTTCCGGCCGAGGACAGCGTGACCGTGGCGCCGGAGGCGACGGTCTGGTCCTGACCAGTGCCTGCCACGGGCGGTTGGTTGGGCTCGGCGAGGAACCAGTAGACACGAGTTTGGATAGTGGGCGAGGAGTAAGTGAAACCAGCTTGTCCTACCGCCTGGACCGTTGCGCCGGACAGCCCAAAAGCGAATCGATCCGTTGGACTGCCTCCGACTTGACTGCGCAGTGCATTGTAGGCCGACTCAGCCAGAGCCTGGTTGCCCCACCATGGCGTCGCCTGAAAATCCGCAGGCCGGGCGTCGAAACTTGTGGCCATGGGAATGACCTTGGTCGGCGTGCCATCAAGCACCAACACCCGGCTGTCGGCCTAGGCTAGCGCGGCCGACGCCCAAGCGAAGATGGGCACGGCCAACCAAACCGCTTTCCAAAACCGGATCCGGGTTGGGGCTTGTATGGTCTTGGTTCCCGAACCGAACATGCGCGTTTTCCTTATAACATGGCCGGTCCGGACAATCCCGGCACGGCGAAAAGGGTTGCGTCGCATGATCTGCGCAGACCGGACGCGAGGCCACGCGGGCAATCCGCATGGTCAACGAGTCCCCGCTGGTGTGGTTTAATGCATCTGTAGTTTCGGAAACCTTAACAGGCGTCTGAAAATCTGCTTTGACCGCTTGTTGAATGACAGGGGTGAGGCAGGGCAGCGCTATATGTTCGAGCGCCCTGCCGAACGGGCGATATATCCGTCATCTGCCATCATCTCACGATGCGCTTGCCTTGTCGGTGGAGGGTATGACCCCCGGTATTGCTCAGGCGGCTTGTGCCGCTCGGAATACCGGATGCGTGATGCGCTGGATTGCGCGGGGGGTGATGACCAACGTGGCGGGCTGCAGCGAAACACGGCCCGCCCATGTCGCCCGATTGGCGCGCCGTCTGAGTCAATAAAAGCGGCGCATCTTGCCATTGATCTTCGCGCAGTGCCGGGGCCGAGGGGGCGACCGTCCGCTATGATACTGCCGCTTTCAGCATGTGATATGATGCTTTCGGCGTGCGTTGCATTGTTTCGAAATCGACATGCACAAGTCCGAAGCGTTTCTCATACCCGAAGGCCCATTCGTAATTGTCGAGCAACGACCAGTAGAAAAAACCCTGAACATTCGCGCCTTCTGAAATAGCGTGCCGCGTGGCGTTCAGATGGGCCGCGACATAGGCCTGACGCATGGGATCGGCGACCTGGCCGTCCTGAACTGCGTCATCCCAGGCCATGCCGTTTTCGGTCACCACAAGCGGCAGAGTGCCCACATAATCGCGCGCCATGCGTACAAGCAGGTTGCGCAGGCCGTCCGGATAGATTTCCCAGCCCATTTGCGTTTTGGGCAGTGGTCCCTGATGGTTGCGAATGCATGGCCAAGGGGCGCCCGCATCATGCGAGACAAGTGCGCGCGTGTAGTAATTGACGCCCAGCCAGTCGAGCGGCGCAGAAATCAATGCCATATCGGCCTGCCAGTCCTGGGGCATATGCGGGCCAAGCCCGTCCAGTGCAACCTGCGGATAGGTGCCGCGCGTGATTGAGTCGATGAACCAGCGGTTCGAGAGCGCATCCGACAGATCGACCGCGGTACCAGCGCCGGGATGAGCGGGCAGGACTTCAGAGAAATTCAAAACTATGCCAAGATCGCGATGGCCGGCGGCACGCAATTTTTGCAGCGCCAGCCCATGAGCGAGTTGAATGTGATGCATCGCGCGGGCAGTGGCGCGGATGTCGCGCAGACCCGGCGCGTGATGACCCTCGAAATGCGACAGCCAGCTGACACACCATGGCTCGTTGATCGTCGCGGTGCGCGCCACGCGGTCACCGATGCGTGCCATGACGGCGGCAGCATAATCCGCAAAGCGCTCAGCCGTTTCGCGATTCGCCCAACCGCCGCGATCCGCCAGCGCCGAGGGCAGATCCCAGTGATAGAGCGTCAGATAGGGCGCCAGCCCGCGTGCGATCATCCCGTCGACCAGCCGATCGTAGAAATCCAGCCCTTCGGGGTTCACCTGCACCCCGTCTGGCATGACCCGTGCCCAAGAAGTCGAAAAACGATAGGCGTCAAAGCCGCCATCGCGCAACAGATCCAGATCTTCGGGCCAGCGTGTGTAATGCTCGCAGGCGCGCGCGCCGTCCTCATTGCCGACCACATTCCGCCCGGTCGCGGCGAAGCTGTCCCAATGGCAAGGACCGGCCCCGCCAAAGGCATGGCCCTCGATCTGATAGGCAGCCGTTGCCGCGCCGAAAATGAAGCCCGCGGGAAAATCCGCGCGCTTGGGCATGTCGGGCGTTACAGCGGGAGAGGTGGCATCTGGCATGGTTGTCGTTCCTGAGTTGTGTGTCGAAGGAGGAGCAGATCGCGGTAGCTCGGGCGGGGGCAAGAAAGCTGGTGCCGCTGTCGTCGCTGACAGGGGCAATCACACCAAATCCTCCTTCCTTAGTTCTGGCTGTTGCGACTGTAACGTTACAGGCCGATATCGCAGACCTAAAACGTTACAGATCGCCCGGTCAAGAGGATTTGTGACATGCGAACTTCGTGTTATGAGGTTGCATGACCTCCGATCTCATGCGCGATCAGAAGAAACGCCCGACGCTGCGCACGATTGCGCAGCACTGTGGCCTTGCTGTCACGACCGTGTCGCGGGCGCTGGGGGATGCCCCCGATATCAGCGCCGAGACCAAGCAGCTGGTGCGCAGGGCGGCCTCCGATCTGGGATATGTCCCGGACCGTGCCGGGGTGCGGCTGCGCACTGGGCGCACCAATGTCATCGCACTGATCCTGCCCATGGAAGAGGACGCGTTGAACACGACGTCGCGCTTTGTCGCAGCGATAGCCGGTGCGTTGAGTGGCACGCGCTACCATCTGGTCGTTGTGCCGGAAATGCCGGGCCAGAGCTTGCTCGATCCGGTGCGTTATGTTGTCGAGACGCGCTCTGCGGATGCCGTGATCTTCAACCGGGTTCAGCCGCGCGACCAGCGTGTCGCCTATCTGCGCGAGAAAGGCTTTCCATTCGCCACGCACGGGCGCTCGGACTGGCACGCGGAGCATGCATGGTTTGATTATGACAATGCCGGTTTCGGCCGCCGGGCTGTGAGTTTCCTTGCTGCGCATGGGCGGCGCAGGATCGTCATGGTCGCACCGCCGCAATCACAAACCTATGGCAGTGAAATGCGCGAAGCAGCACAGTCCGCCGCGTCCCAGCATGGGGTGCATGTGCTGGAACCCGATGGCCTGACCAGTGACTCACCGCGCGCGCAGATCGAAGCGATCATGCGCGGGAGTCTGCTCACGCAGCCGCGCCCCGACGGGGTCGTGGTGGCATCGCCCAATGCTGCGCTGGCAGTAATCAGGGGCTGTCTCGAAGCTGGCATGGTCATCGGTGAGGACATCGACATTTTCGCAAAAGAAACTTTTCCCATACTCGATGTCATCTGCGCTGGGCTCAGGATAGAACATGAAGACGTCCGCAAGGCCGGGGCTTTTCTGGCGCGCGCCGTGCTGCACGAGATCAGCGCCCCATTTGCATCGCCGATGCGGCAGCTCGATACGCCCTCCGGGCGCTGAGATGTCTAATCCGCTCTAGACCTGCAACCTTGCGCGTCGCGCCGGGTCCATATGCGGCGACAGGGCGAGATAGTCATGGGCTTGCAGGAAATCGGGTGCGGCGCGCGCGCGCAGTCGCAGCCGAAAGGCCGATCGCGCGATTGCGAATAGCTCATATCCAAGCTCTTGCGCGATTTCCAGCGCCGGGGGGGCGATCCCGGCCACGCGCGGGGTATTTTCCTCAAACACGATGACATTCGGCAAGTTCTGGGTCGGCAGGCTGGCCGCGCCGCGCATCACTTCGGCCTCGAAGCCCTCGACATCAATCTTGGCGAAATCAATGCGCGTCAGGCCCGCCTCCACCACGAATTCGGCCAATGTCACAACCGGAACCTGAACGACTTGACCGCCCAGACCTTCGGCCGCAGGCCGCAGTGAGGCAGCGCCGGCATTGCTTGGCGGCACATGCAGCGACATCTCAGACGCCTCCGCACCCAGTGCCATCTTGTGATGATGAAGCTGGAGCGTCGGGTTCATCGCACATGTTTGTGCCAGATAGGGCGCAAGCGCGGGATTGGGCTCGAATGCATGGACCGCGCCGCGAGGGCCGACCCGGTGCGCCAGACGCAGACTGACCAGCCCAAGATTCGCCCCGATATCGAGCGCGACATCCCCGGGTTCGACTACACGGTCGATGATCTGCGCAATCTTGCGATCAAGCTCACCCATATAGAGCATCGCGCGTCCCACATAGTCATGCGTGGGGATGCGCGCCTTGCCACCTGCCACTTCGACTGTGACATCCATGGGGCTGTCTGGATCAAAGCGCCGCAAAAAGGACGAATTCGCAATCGTCCCGCAGCCTGACATCAGCGGGTAAAGCCGTCCCAGCCGCGCCGCGATCCGGGTCTTTCGTGGTAATGACATGTCGCTGTCCTCTGGAGCCCCACCCGTGTCACGAACAGCACTATGCGACCGCGACTGTCACAAGCACAAGCGGTAAACCTCAACCAGAGGCGCGATGCACATCATAGCTGCAAAGTGCAACGCAAGGCATCCTCACCCTGCGTTGCACCAAGCTCTTCAGAGGCTGGCGTCCAGAGCACCCAGAATCGCGTCGCCCATGCCCGAAGTCGACACCGGAATGCCGCCTTCAGGGCCCATCAGATCGGCCGTCCGCAAACCGTCCGCCAGCACTTTTTCGATTGCGGCTTCCAGGCGTGCCGCCTCTGTGCCCTGATCGAAACTGTAGCGCAGCGCCATTGCAAAGCTGAGGATACAGGCAATCGGGTTGGCCTTGCCCTGGCCCGCGATATCGGGGGCGGAGCCGTGGACGGGCTCGTAAAGCGCTTTCGGGCGCCCGTTTTCCATCGGCGCGCCGAGGCTTGCCGACGGCAGCATCCCCAGGCTGCCCGTCAACATGGCGGCAAGATCGGACAGAAGGTCGCCGAACAGGTTGTCGGTCACGATCACGTCGAATTGCTTGGGCCAGCGGGTCAGCTGCATCGCGCCCGCATCGGCATACATGTGGCTCAGCTCAACCTCGGGGTAGTCGCGACCCACTTCGGTCACGACCTCGCGCCACAGGATGCCCGATTCCATCACATTGGCTTTTTCCATCGAACACAGTTTCTTGTCGCGCTTCATCGCCAGCTCGAAGGCCGAGCGCGCGACACGGGCGATTTCCGACTCGGTATAGCGCTGGGTGTTGATGCCGACGCGCTCATTGCCTTCGGTGAAGATGCCGCGCGGCTCGCCGAAATAGACGCCCGAGGTCAGTTCGCGCACGATCATGATGTCGAGCCCGGCCACCACGTCTTTCTTGAGCGAGGAAAAATCCGACAGCGCGTCGAAACATTGCGCCGGGCGCAGGTTGGAAAACAGGTCCATTTCCTTGCGCAGGCGCAAAAGCCCGCGTTCGGGCTTCACGCTGAAATCGAGATTGTCATATTGTGGGCCGCCCACAGCACCCAGAAGAACCGCATCGACCTCCTGCGCTTTCGCCATCGTGTCGTCATGCAGCGGTGTGCCATGTTTGTCATAGGCGCAGCCGCCGACCAGATCCTCGCTCACGTCGAACTGCAGACCGCGCTTGGCGCCGAACCAGTCGATGATGCGGCGCACTTCGGCCATGACTTCGGGGCCGATGCCGTCGCCGGGCAGGATGAGCAGGGAAGGGGTGGTCATGGTCTGTCCTCTCTCTTGGTTGGACCACTCGCTAGACCTTCGACAAATTTCCGTCAAGCGGAGCCGGGGCGGTTTGGTGATTACAGGCCGCTGTGGTATAGAGAAAGCCTGTCAAATACGGGAGGATTTGCCATGACACGTCACCTGATCGATCATCCCAGAGCCGCGCCAAGCGAGCGGCTGATGCGCTTCTTGCGGCTTGAGCGCGCAGCCATGCCGGGGCAGCCAAGCAAGATATTGATGCTGCGCCTGCAACGCCGACGTGGCGACCGGCTGAAGGCCTATGCGCGGATTGCGCGCGGGGTGAGCGCTTGAGGCTGTAACTTCTCTTGAAATCTGTTAAGGCACCCAGGGTGTGAGTTTTGCGAAAGTGATCTGGTGCCTATGGATGTGGTCGTCATCGGACGAAATGAAGGGCTGCGCCTGGGCGCGGCACTGCGTGCCGCCAAAGCGGTCGCGCGTCGCGTCGTTTATGTCGACAGTGGGTCGCAGGACGACAGCGTGGCGCAAGCGCGAGGGCTTGATGTCCTTGTGTGCGAACTGGATCCGGCGCAGCCTTTCACGGCAGCGCGCGCGCGCAATGCCGGGTTTGCCGCACTTGGCCCTGATCGCGCGGAATTCGTGCATTTCGTGGATGGTGATTGCATCCTGCAGCCGGATTGGCCCGCGCAAGCGTTGGACTTCATCCGCGAGCACCCGCAGGCCGGGCTGGTTTTCGGTCGGCAATTCGAAGCGCGGCCCGATGCGTCAGTCTATAATTTCTTGACCGATTGGGAATGGGACAAGCCGCCGGGGCCGGATGCGCTCAGCGCCGGATGCGTGCTTGTGCGCACCACCGCCATGGTTGAACTTGGCGGCTATGATGAGACTCTGATCGCGGGCGAGGATGACGATTTCTGCCTGCGTATGCAGGCGGCGGGCTGGCAGACCTGGCGCATTGACGGAGCGATGACCGAGCATGATGCGCGGCTGCTGAGCTTTGCGCCGTGGTGGCGCCGCATGCTGCGTGCGGGCTACAGTTACGGTGCGCTCGGGCAGCGTCATGGCACCCTCGGGCGCGCGCAGCGTGTTCGGGCAGTGGCCTGGGGGGGCGTGTTGCCGCTGCTCGCGCTATTGGGGCTGGTGGTCTGGTTCCCGCTGTTTTGGCTTGTCGCGCTGGCCGGAGCGCTTTCGCTCACGCGACAGACATTGCGTTTCATGCGGATGGAACTGGGCGCTGACCGCGCCTTGCGCGCGGCGAGTGTTCTGATGCTGGGCAAACATGCTGAATTGCAAGGTCTGGTGCGGTTCTGGCGCGATCGGCGTGCAGGGCGGATTGGCGCGCTGATCGAATACAGATAGTCATCGGGCGCAGAAGAGCGACAGGATCTGGCGGGGCGACTGTCTCGGGGACGTGCTGCGGGCCTATCTGCACCGGGAGAAATGCAGCTCAGTCGCGCACGATATAGACCGATTGCTTGGCATGGCGCACGATCCGCGCGGCATTCGGACCGAGCAGATAGTCCTTCGCCTCGGGTCTGTGAGCAGCGAGTATGATGACATCAACCTCCAGCTTGTCGGCCGCGCGCAGGATTTCATCGTAAATATTCCCGTGGAGCACATGCGGATGCACTTCGATCGCGCCGGGAACATGCTGGCGCACCCATGTGCGCAAGGCATCACCGAAATGGCGCAGCGCGGTTTGCTCGAACCCGGCCTTGAAGAAGGTGCCGACCATCGACATGCCGAAATCGGGCAGAACGCTGACAACATGCAATTCCCCGCCCCCAGCCAGCATGGTCTGCGCTTCGCCCAGTGGCTTGATCCAGGAGGCAGGCGCGTTCAGGTCGATGGGGAGAAGAATCTTCCGGGCCATGGTGTTGTTGCTTCCTTGCTGTCGATTCTGACGGGTGGTCGTATCATGCAGATGCAAGTGGACATGGCCTGCGGCGAATAATCAAGCCTGAAGCGCGCCGAGGCCACAGATCGCGTCGTTTTCCGCGCGGACCTTCGGCTTTTCCGAGGGCAGGCTTTGCGAGGGCACCCGATGGGGGCAGCCTGACACCGGGTGTCAGGCGGTCATGCTGGATTTGAGCTGGGACATCTTCCATGGAGCTTCAGTTGTCGGCGCGCCGAAGAAATAGCCCTGCAGGCAATCGACGCCCATATCGACCAGCATGCGCGCATCCTCGACCGTTTCGACGCATTCCGCGACGGTGAACATGTCGAAATGACGTGCGATCGAGACCAGCGCCTGAACCATGATCTGATTGTCGGGCGACTGGCCGATATTGCGGATGAAGGTGCCGTCGATCTTGACGATATCGAAATAGAAATCCTTCAGGTAGCGGAAGGCCGTATAACCGGCGCCAAAGTCATCGAGCGCGAAACAAATTCCGCGTTCCTGCATGTCTTGCATGAAGACAGTGACCAGATCAGGCATGATCATGGCCGATGATTCGGTGATTTCAAGAATCAGGCGCTCGCCGATGGTCTGGTCCTGCCGCAGGCCACGTTCCAGGGTCGACAGCCACGCAGGATAGCCGATCGAGCGCGCTGACATGTTGATCGACAACCGGATCGACGGCTCTTCCGCCAGTGTCCGCAAGCCATGTTCCAGCGCCAGACAGTCGATGCGCCGCCCCAGTTCGTTGGTTTCCACGGCGTCCATGAAATCGCCTGCCGGGATGATGCGCCCAGTATGGTCGATGATTCGGATCAGTCCTTCGTAAAATGCTGCGCGTTTGGACATGCGCGCCTGCACAACGGGCTGATAGGCAAGCACGCTGCGCTTCTCATCAAGCGCTTCGCGCACCATCGCCAGCGTATCGAGACGCTGTTCTTCGGCAGCCGAAGATAGAGGCGAGGAATGGACAGGATCATACGCAGGAAACTGGTCGGACTGGCTGGGGGGCATCTACTCGGCTCCATGATTTCCCCCAAACTCGCCCAAGGCGCTTAATTGCCAGTTAAAGTGGCGTGCATTAGATAAAAAACGATGTAGTTTCACACCCCGAGTTGCGCCGCCGCGCTTGATTGCCATCACCGCGCTGCGCGCGTATAGGCGAAAGCGCGAGCAGGGGCAGCGCCGGAGAGGGGTCATCATGGACAAGACAGCGGCAAACCAGATGTGGGGCGGGCGCTTCAGCGCAGGCCCTGACGCGATCATGGAGGCGATCAATGCCTCGATCAGCTTCGACAAGCGCCTGGCCCCGCAGGATATCGCGGGCTCGCGCGCGCATGCCGCGATGTTGGCGGCGACCGGGATCATCACGCCGGACGACGCCACTGAGATCGACCACGGCCTGAGCCAGGTTCTGGCCGAGATCGAGGCGGGCGAGTTCACCTTTTCCACGGCGCTGGAAGACATCCACATGAATGTCGAGGCCCGGCTGCGCGAGATCATTGGCGCTCCGGCTGGCCGGTTGCATACGGCGCGCTCGCGCAATGATCAGGTGGCGCTCGATTTCCGGCTCTGGGTGCGCGATCAGTGCGACGCAGCGATTGCAGGGCTTGAGGCGCTGATGCGGGCCTTTGTCGCGCAGGCCGAGGCGGGCGCGGATTGGGTCATGCCCGGCTTCACCCATCTGCAGACAGCGCAGCCGGTGACATGGGGCCATCACATGCTCGCCTATGTCGAGATGTTCGCGCGCGACCG
>SKIM01000221.1 GCA_007116445.1 Natronohydrobacter sp. | reverse complement strand
TGCATTCATGCGCAGCTGGCTCCAGAGCCGTTCCACCGGGTCGCGCAACAGATAGATCACCCGCACATCCGCAGCCAGCGCCACCATCCGACGCAGTGACGCCACGCTCAAAAGCCCGTAAGCCGGGGTCACATCGCCCACGACGCGCTCGGTGCCGCGTCCCTTGTGCAGATAGGCGCGATAGGCCGCATCGTCCTGACCCCGCGCCTCGAGCACATGCAACCAGTCGCGCAGATCGCGCTGACGCGCCAGCAGGCGTGGTTCGTTGCCGCGCGCCTCAAGCCGCGCCAGATCCTTGCGTCGCAGGGCGATCTGGTCATCGAAACTGTCATTCTGCACCGTGTTGAAATAGTGCAATTCCTTGATCGACCGCAGCCAGCAGTCAGGATGCCGGCGCAGATAGGCGTAAAGCCAGCTCGTCCCTGCCTTGGTTGCGCCCACGCAGATCATATGAGTGACAGCCCCTTCCACAATGCCCGTCAGCCGGTCTTTTCATCGCCGGGAAGGATGTAGTCGGCCCCCTCCCATGGCGACATGAAGTCGAATTGGCGGTATTCCTGAACCAGATTGACCGGCTCATAAACCACGCGCTTGAGCACCTCGTCATAGCGGACTTCCGTATAGCCCGTGGTCGGAAAATCCTTGCGTAGCGGATGGCCGCGAAAGCCGTAATCGGTCAGGATCCGGCGCAGATCGGGATGGCCGGAGAACAGGATCCCGAACATATCGAAGACTTCGCGCTCGAACCAGTTGGCAGACTGATGCAACGACGTGATGGACGGGACGATCTCATCCTCGCCCACAGGCAGTTTCACCCGGATACGATGATTGAGATACATCGACAGGAAATGATAGACGACCTCGAACCGCTTGCGCGCGCCAGGACGGTCAATCGCGGTGATATCCACCAGCGTCGAGAATCGCAGGCTTTCATCATGCTGCAGATGGCGCACAAGCTTGGCCAGATGCGCCGCAGTCGTGTGGACGGTCAGCTCCCCGAAGGCGATCTCATGCCCGGTCAGCGCATCGCTCATCCGCAGTTCCAGCAGAGACGCGAGTTCGTTCAAAGCCTCGGACATGACGTCCCCCTTACCTGATCAACGTGCCGGTGCGGCGAATCTTGCGCTGCAACTGCAAGACCCCGTAAAGCAGCGCCTCCGCGGTCGGCGGGCAGCCGGGCACATAGATATCCACCGGCACAACCCGGTCACAGCCGCGCACCACCGAATAGCTGTAATGGTAATAGCCGCCGCCATTGGCGCAGCTGCCCATCGAGATCACATAACGCGGCTCGGGCATCTGGTCATAGACCTTGCGCAGGGCCGGCGCCATCTTGTTGGTCAGCGTGCCCGCAACAATCATCAGATCCGACTGGCGCGGCGTCGCGCGCGGCGCCGTGCCGAAGCGCTCGATGTCATAGCGCGGCATGGCGACATGGATCATCTCGACCGCACAGCAGGCCAGCCCGAAGGTCATCCAATGCAGCGAACCATTGCGCGCCCAGTTGATGATATCCTCGGTCGAGGTCAGCAAGAACCCCTTGTCCTGCAACTCGCGATTGAGCGCCTGCGTCGCAACCTCACGATCCGCGCCGGCGGTGTTGGCCCCGGTCATCACTCCCATTCCAGCGCCCCTTTCTTCCACTCATAGGCAAAGCCGACCGTCAGCACTGCAAGGAACACCATCATCGACCAGAAGGCGGTCATCGACATTTCCGAGAACGACACGCCCCAGGGAAACAGGAATGCGATTTCCAGATCGAAAATGATGAACAAGATCGCCACCAGGTAGAAGCGCACATCGAATTTCATGCGCGCATCATCGAAAGCGTTGAAGCCGCATTCATAGATCGAGTTCTTTTCCTGGTCGGGATTGCGCACCGCAATCACCATGGCCGAGAGCATCAGCACAAGCCCCAGAGCGACGGCAATGCCAACGAAAATGATGATCGGAAGGAAGGATCCGGCTACTGAGTCCACCTTTAGCTCCTTTTGCGCCAGTCGGTGCCTGCTACAGGCGACCATCCCAAGCTGTTCTGCACCTTGGGTCTTATGGTGATTTACTCCCGTAACCGGAGTTGGTCAACTCAAGCGCGGCCAGTTCTTCGGTAAAATCCTGATTTCGCATGCAACCGCATACAGAAAATCCTCAGCGCCGCGCACAAAACCCCGCCAATTCCTGAGTTTGGGAAATTCCGCCCCGAAGGGCGCTCAGATCCGCCATCCGGGCTTGCGTTTCTCGAAGAATGCGCTGACGCCTTCGCGGGCCTCCGCATCCTCCCAGCAGGCGGCGAGTTCGGCAATCGAATGGGCCACAAGCTCGGCTGAAGGGGCGCGCCCCAGATGCAGCGCCAACGCCTTGGCCCGCCCGACCGCGCCGGGTGCACAATCCAGATAGGGCGCGATCTCGGCCTCGATAGCGCCGTCCAGCTCTTCCGGCGCCACTGCACGCGCCAGCAGATCCAGCCCGACCGCGGCCTGCGCCGAGAACAGCCGGGCCGACATGAAGACCCGCCGCGCCCGCCCCTCGCCCATGCGCGCCAGCACATAGGGGCCGATGGTCGCCGGAATCAGCCCGAGCCGCGTTTCGGTCAGGCCGAATGTCGCGC